>DVKZ01000094.1 GCA_018715775.1 Candidatus Fimousia stercorigallinarum
ACACTTATCGTTATAGGAAATACTATCATCACACATCTCAGTAGAAATGATAAGAGCCCGTTCAAGGGCATTGACACAAAAAATCGCAATGCGATAATTGAGAAAGCTACGTTCGTAGAAATGATAAGAGCCCGTTCAAGGGCATTGACACATCCACACAAAAAAAGTGTGGCTAGTTTACTGCAAAAGGAGTAGAAATGATAAGAGCCCGTTCAAGGGCATTGACACCGTAATATAATCTGTATGGGCTGAATCGTGCCTTTTCGGTAGAAATGATAAGAGCCCGTTTAGGGCGTTGACATCCTCATATCTCCCATTAAATATTCACAGCACTTAATCTGTAGAAATAAGGATGGCTCATTTAGTGTATCGACAGCTGCCTCTATAAGTAGACATTATAGGAAGAAAATGAGGATTAAGATTCAGTGGGTGAAATGATTGAAACAAAATACTTGAGAGCCCTGCCAGGCGGTTAAGGACGCGATTACCATTTTATTTATCCTTGACTGTTTAGCAGGGCTTTGCTATGCAAAACAATATGAAATTAACTTCACATTTATATTGACTGATTGATGGTTCCATGATAATATGAAGCTAACTTCATAAGAAGTAATCTTCACTTGAATGGGAGAGAATATATGAAAACCAGGGTAAAGGAATTAAGGACAGGAGCGAACATGACACAGCAGCAGTTGGCTGATCTGGTTCATGTTTCTTCCAGAACAATTATTTCAATCGAAAAGGAACAGTATCGACCATCTCTTATGCTTGCTTACCGTATGGCACAGGTATTTGGGGTGACGGTCGAGGATTTATGTTGTTTAAAAGAAAACAAAGAGTTGGAGGATAAGCAGTTTGAAGATCTATAATAAAAAGGTATTTGCTTCCGGTATTTTCATGGCAGCCTTGGGTCTGTTAAATCTGATAACAAGTATTATGAGAAAAGACTTGGATATAAATTCCATCATCTTGATAGCAGCATTATTTGTTCTGGGTTTTGGTTCAATTATGCGAAGTATGTCACAGAGGATGACGAAAGAGGACAAGTTGGAGGAACTGGACGAAAGAAACCGCCTGATCACACTGAAATCAAAAAGTAAATCTTTCCAGCTTACGCAGATGATATCGTTTATACTTATGCTTGTTCTGCTGGTAATGGGAAAGGTGTTCGATTACGAAGGATTTATCGCGATGGGAGTAGGATTAGCATTTGCTTTTACTATCTCAATGTTCGCAGAAATTTTTACCTATATGTATTACGAATCTAAGAATTAGAAGGGAATTACTTAGAATTATAGGAAGGGAAATATTATGTCAAGACGAAGGAAGCGGGTTGGTGTTTCTCTCGATCCGGGAAATATAAGTTATCTGCCGGATGATGAAATTCGGATGATTTTACGAGGGGCAGATGAACTGATTAATTCCGGCGGAAGAAATATGCTGGTAAAATTGTTAAAGGGATCGAAAGATAAAAAAGTATTAGAGCATCATTTGGACGAATGTCCCGCGTATGGATTTTACCGGTTACTTACAATGAATGAAATTGCAAAACGGGTGGACTGGATGATCAAGGAGGATTATATACGTATTGAGTATAATGGAAGGCTTCCCATGATTGTTTTTTCAGAAAAGGGATGGGAGATTGAGGAGGAGACATTTGCTGAAGAATTGTATCAGAGATTTTGTGATGAGCTGAAATCAGGTAAACGGGAAATAATCCAAGAAATGCAAAATGTGAATCGTCAGGTGGTGATGGATGTTCTGGAAAAGATACGTGTTGGAAAGAATCAAGATTTTATCCCGATGTTGGAAGAATGGAAGTCGAAAGAGGTTCGCAAGGTAAGGCAAAAGATTTCAAGTGTACAAAGGTCGTTAAGAGATCCCTCGGCGGCACCGGAACTGATATATGGCAAGGCAGGAGGGAAGTCTGCAAATGAAATCTCCGAGCTGATTACTAAAACGATCAGGGAAATCTATCCACGATATTATCCGGATGGAGTCGTTGAATTTTTTTGTATGCTGCACAGTAAAGAACGTATTAGAATGGATATTCAAGAAGGGAATATGCGGGTATTACGCATGAATGAGCGAATTATCGGTACCGGATGTCTGGAAGGAAATCATATTACAAGGGTCTATGTGCTGCCGGAATTTCAGAATAAAGGATATGGTACGCGAATGATGCTGGAACTGGAAAAAGAAATCACCGAAAAATATGACAGTGTGGTATTGGATGCATCGCTTCCTGCGTGCCTCCTGTATGAGAAACTGGGATACAAGACAGTACGGCACGAAAGAATCAATATTATTGATAATGTAATTTTTGTTTATGATGTGATGGAGAAAAAATGCAGAAAGTAAAAAAAGGAGAACAGCAATGCATCAGGTTATTATTTATGGCAGCAAATATGGAAGTACATATCGATATGCGAAACAACTGTCTGAGCAGACCAATATTACGGCAGTTAGCTATAACGAGGCTCCTGATCTTTCCGAAATACACACGATTATCTATATGGGCGGCCTGTATGCAGGGGGCGTCGTAGGGTTGGCGAAAGTCTTGCGGGGCTTTTCCATTCAGAATGGACAAAAGCTACTCCTCGTTACGGTAGGACTGGCCGACCCAAACGAACCAGAAAACCGGGTCAATATCCGTACTTCTCTGCAAAAGCAGCTTTCTCCAGAACTGATGGAACGGGCGAAGATTTTTCATCTTCGCGGCGGGATCGATTATCAAAAGCTCTCTTTTGGTCACCGGATGATGATGAAACTGCTATACCAATCCTTGCACAGGACGCCCCTGGAAAAACAAACGGCGGAAAACCGGGCGCTCATAGAAACTTATGGAAAACAGGTGGATTTCACGGATTTCAGTGCGTTGGAACCAATTATCCAAGAAATACAGAGGAGGGCGATATGAATAAGGTCATCAAAAATATCCTGAAAATTCTTTTAATCGGTTTTGCCACTACCATCATCCGTATCATCGGTCAACTTTCCATTCCAGCCGGGGAGCAGACGGTTCTGGCTCCCAGCATTTTCGCACAGAACGGCACCATGCCGCTGGTGTTTACTGTCTATGGGATTTTCGCGTACTCCCTGATTGCCGCATTGTTCTTGTTGATTCGGGACCGGATGGTCGGAAACCGGATTTTACAGGGATTGAAATACGGTCTTGTCTGCTGCGCGGTGTGGATTGTTTATCTATTAGAACCCTTGCCTCATGTAGCAGCCCTTGACCGCATCACTTATCCAATCGCTGACAGTGTTGCTTTGATTATTATGGGTTTAATGCTTGGATGGCTATTTGGGAAATCCAAACGTTCAGCAGATTGGCAGAAAACAGCATTTCCTGTTCTTCCGGTGTTGACCGTGACTGTTTGCTTCTTTGCGGGGCGGATGATACAATATCTCATCTTTGACACTTACTCTTCCTTTGATGAAAAAACATTGGAAACGGTACTGTGGTGTTTGTTAACAGGCATTGCAATCTCCTGTGTGATGGTGTGGCTGAACCTTCATATCAGCAATGGAAATCGAATAAAGCGTGCAATGATTTTGGGATGTCTTTTGTTTGGCGTGGATTTGATTCTCTTCAACTTCTTTATGCCATTGGTGTTTAGCGCCGACATTCCTGACCTGATTCTCCGCACCTTCGTTGATATCCTGACTGTGACACTCGGATGCCTGGTATTTTCAGATACTCGAGACCTGGATAAATCGCCAGGAAATCTTTTTACTTATGGGCAAGTATCATAAGATTTATCAAAAAATAATCAAATGCTTAAATGGATAAAAAGTCGCCTGTTGAGTGACAACATGATCGGATTTACGTGATATAATTTCATTGTCAGTGGAAAATATGTAGATTTGATTGGAGGGAAATGCGATGTATGGTGCATTTATTGGAGATATTGTTGGTTCGAAATATGAGTTTTATAATATAAAAACAAAAGAATTTCCGTTATTTTCTGAGGGATGTGGTTATACCGATGATACAATTATGACAGCGGCTACAGCCAAAGCAATTCTAATGAGTATGAAGGTACAGAATAGCAGTTCTGATGGGATGACAAAAAATTTTGATGAAATTCTGGTTGAAGTTATGCAGGATTTTGGAAGAAGATATCCACATCCGATCGGAGCATATGGCGGAAGATTTGCTATGTGGCTTCATCAGGAAAATCCGCGGCCGTATGGAAGCTTCGGGAATGGTTCTGCAATGCGGGTGTCTCCTTGCGGGCTGGCAGCAGTTACGATGGAAGAGGCTTTGGAATTGGCACGTGTCAGTGCAGGCGTGACGCATAATCATCCGGAAGGAATAAAAGGAGCAGAAGCTGTTTCTGCAGCAGTATTTTTGGCAAAATGCGGGAAATCAAAGGAAGAGATCGGACAATATATTGCAGACAATTATTATAATCTGGACTTTACATTAGATTCGATACGGGAAACTTATCAGTTTAATGAGACCTGCCAAGGGTCTGTGCCACAGGCAATTGTCGCATTTTTAGAATCGGAAAGCTTTGAAGACGCTATTCGTAATGTCATTTCTATTGGCGGAGATTGCGATACTACAGGAGCGATAGCCGGTTCGATCGCATGGATTTATTATATTGTGCAGGAAGAAGGATATGAAGGATGGGCGAGTAATCGAATGAATGCTGATATGCAGGCAATCAAAGCGAAGGCACAGGAATATCTTCCTGAGGAATTTATTGTGATTGCGGATGAATTTTGTAAAATGTGTTGGCAGAGAAAAAAAGATTTCGACACCGGGATTCCTTTTTTGCCGGTCTATAAAGCCTCTGAATGATGTCCCTGCGATCTTCTTTCGATTCGTTGAGCAATAACCCATCCAAGCCATCCGGCCAAAATTCCGATCAAAGCTCCGGCCAGAACGTCCGTTGGATAATGGACATAGAGATACAGGCGGGAAAATGCAATCAATATTGATATGATCAAGGATGGAATCCAGAGCCGATGTTTACTAAAATAAAGAGCTCCCACTACCGCAGATGAGGCACCGGTGTGTCCGGATGGAAAAGAAAAGTCCCTAGGTCTCGAAATTAAAAGCTGCACAGCAGTGTTAACGTCAAACGGTCGAACGCGTGCAATAAGCGGTTTCAAAATAACGTTGCAGCATAAGGCCTCTAAAATTAGTGCCAGCATAACAACGAGTCCTATTTTGCGGGTTTTTGGACTGATCAGCAGCACGAGGCAGACTAAGATCCAAAGAATACCGCCATTTCCGAGCATTGTAATGAGTGGCATGACCGTGTCCAGAAAATCACATCGTAAATATAATTGAATAAAATCTAAAATTCCAATATCAAATCCCAAAGTCCTGACCTCCCGAAATTGTTACCGTTTATTATACACGGTTGTCTCATTTTTTACCATAGATCTGGTTACATTTTGAAAGGAAATCTATGAAAACAAAAATAAAAGAATTACGGGTGGAGACAAAAATCACGCAGCTATAAAAAGGTTTGCCCAAAGGAAAGATACTTAATCGTGATTTTAAAGAGGCAGGTACAGAAGGGATTACCGGATGTGAGATACGTTCCATTATTCTTCCTCTGCTGGCGGATCATGTGCTTAGGGAAGCGAATCACTATCTTCGATTATTGAGAGAAGAGGGGGAATAAATGATGCGTTTATGTCAATATCCTGATCAAAGCCGGATTCGTCATTTTACGTTGGAAGCGATACAGATTCCTATTGTATATAATTAGTACGGAGACTATGATCCAAACGGACTTTTATATGTATTAGAACAGGATTCACAAAGAATACAAAAGGAAGCGCTTCTGAAATTTCAGCAGACACCGCCGCAGCCTTATAAAGAGGTACAGCCGCTGGTGTTGCGGGTGAATCTTGGAGATATCGTAAAAGTGAAATTCCGTAACCGGCTAAACCGCAGACTTTCCATTCATATACAGGGACTCGCATATGATGTTGAGAATTCAGACGGAACCAGTACCGGTTTCAATAAGGACAGTACAACCAGTGGCGAGATAGAATATACATGGTATGCGGATACAGAAGGTGTATTTCTCTTTCATGATATGGCAGACTCCAGAAGTAGTGAGGAGGCCACCAATATTCATGGACTTTTTGGAGCAGTGATCGTTGAGCCGCCTGGTGCGAAATGGTTTCATCCGGAAACAGGGGAGGAAATGGAAAGCGGACTGATGGCAGATATTTATCAGCCTGGGAAACCGGCTTTTCGGGAATATACGGTGTTCTTCCATGATGAACTGGAGATTCTGGATAAAAATGGGAATACGCCGGTTGACCATCGGACGGGACTGCCTTCCTCTACGACGGCGATCAGCTATCGCTCAGAACCGATGAGAAACCGGATGCCGATGTCACATGATCCTGCAGATTCTGGTGAGGATATCTCCATGAGTTCATGGGTATATGGGGATCCCGCACCGCCAATCTTAAGGGCATATGTGGGAGATCCGGCCAAGATCCGTCTGATTCATGGAGGAATCAAGGAAACCCATGTATTTCATCTTCATAATCACCAGTGGAGGCGGGAAGCAGAAACCGAGTGATTGGGGATGTGATCTTTCACTGTCACTTATATCCGCATTTTCATGAGGGAATGTGGACCTCATGGAGGATTTATGATCGTCTGGAAGATGGGAAAGGGAAATTGCCGGATGGGACATCGGTACCGCCGCTTTTGCCTTTAAAAGATCGGGAACAACCTCCAAAAAAAGATAAGCTTCACCCGGGATATCCGAACTTTATCTGTGGAGAACCTGGGGAACGGCCGAGACAGCCGCCGTGCGGAGTGTTAGATACAGAAGGAAACCCAGTAGTCTGTCCGTCACCTTTGGAGGAAGCAAACTTCGTGGAAAATGCAGCTCCCGGGGCGTTGTATACCGATACGTGTCTTTGCCATACAACGGGTGAATGTTCAGAACAGGATGGATGTTCAGAACAGGATGATTGTTCTAAATGTCCGCAAATGGAAACAAAGTGTGAAAATATTAAGGTTTTTGAAATTGCTCTCGTACAGGCTAAACTCACTTATAATCGATATGGCTGGCATGACCCGGAAGGACGTTTCTTTGTCCTGAAAGAAGAGCTGGAGCGCTGTGGAGGTCTGGAATCTTATATTCGTATGGTGGAGGAACAGAAGATACAAGTGGAACCGCTGGTAATACGTGCAAATGCGGGAGACTGTATTGAACTGCGTACGACGAATCTGCTTCCGGAATATCTGGAGGAAAATGCTTTTCAACTTAGAACACGAACAGATATTGTCGGACATCATGTCCATCTGGTTAAGTTTGATACGATTACTTCTGATGGAGCGGCAAATGGCTGGAATAATATTGCAGGTGCGAGAAAATATGAAACGTTGATAGAACGCTTCTTTGCGGATGAAGAATTACGGACGGTATTTTTTCATGATCATCTGTTTGCAAATGCACATCAATTTCATGGTGTGTTCGGTGCACTCGTGATTGAAGAGGCGGGCGCAACTTTTCATGATATATGCAGCGGGGAAGAATTGAAATTTGGAACAAAGGCAGTAATCAGGAGAAGAGATGGAACATCGTTCCGGGAATTTGCGCTTTTTGTACACGATTTTGCAAATTTGTTTGATAAGGACGGAAAGCCATTGAATCCTCCGGTCGTTCCTGGTTCTCACGATGATCCCGGAGTAATGGGAATTAATTATCGCTCAGAACCTATGAGAGAAAGATTGAAAAAGCATGAGGATCCTGCCTATATTTTCAGTTCTTATGTGCATGGAGATCCGGCAACACCTGTTTTGGAAACATATCCGGGAGATGAACTGATGATACGTTTGATCGACGGGGCGCATGAGGAACAGCATGCATTTAATATAACGGGAATGTCATGGAGAAAAGAGCCTGCAGATGAACGGTCGCCATTAGCAGCTTCACAGACGACCGGTGTTTCGGAAGCCTTTAATTTTAATGTAAAAGAGCCATATCAGTCTGGAGATTATCTGTATTATTTTGGCGGGATTGATGACGCGTGGCTGGGGCTTTGGGGAATCATCCGAGTTTATGACAGATATCAGAAATGCCTGAAACCGCTTTGTAAAGGGAAAGATATGATCATGCCGTTGCCGCCTTGTCCAGGAAAAAATGACGTGATAAGGCGCTATGAAGTGGCAGCAATCCAGACAAAGCTTGTTTATAACCGCTATGGGGATCATGATCCGGATGGATTGATTTTTGTTCCGTTGGAAGATGTGGATCGTGTGCTTTCTGGAAAGTATACGCCAAAGCCTCTGATCTTACGTGCAAATGTGGGAGACTGGCTGGAAGTTACGTTGCATAATCTTCTGGATCCAAATCGACCGGTTCCTTATTTTGACTATCCGACCGTTCCTTTGGAAATGGAACACAAGCCGTCGAACAGAGTTTCTTTGAATCCGCAGTTCCTGAAATGCGATCCTGTCAGTGATTCGGGGATTAATGTGGGATATAATCCAAAAGAGCAGACGGTGGGGATCGGAGAAAGTAAACGTTATTTTTGGAAAGCGGATCAGGAATACGGAACATGTATCCTTCAGTCTTTTGGAGATATGCGGAGCAGGCAGTCATAACGGCGCCGGGTATAGAAACGTTTCGGGAATATGTATTGTTTATCCAAAATGGAATCCGGCTTCTGGATGCCCGGGGGAATCTGGTTCAGACTGCAGCAGATGCTGATGGAGAACCGGTGGCAGCGGAGGATACAGGTGAAAAAGGATATAATTACCGGTCGGAACGGTTTGCCAACCGGCTTTCCAGGGATTCGCGGGTGTGGAAAGTATTCAGCAGTAAAATTCACGGAGATCCGGCCACACCTGTATACAAGGCATATTCAGGCGATCGGGTTATTTTTAGGACGATGATGCCGGCGGATAAGCCGAGAAATGTATCCTTGACGATTCACGGACATTTGTGGCGGGAACAGCCAAGAGATGCCCTGTCCAGGGAAATCCCGCTTCAGGGCGGGATCAGCATCGGAAACCGCTTTGATATGGAGCTGAAAGACGGAGCGGGCTGTCCGGGTGATTATCTGTATCGTTCGGGAAGTTTTGGATGGGACGTGGAATCAGGAATGTGGGGAATTTTTCGCGTGATGAAACATTCCATCTGGTGCAAATGTAAAGCAATTTGCGGGCGGATATTTACCTGATATATTGTCGTTGCGGCAGTGTATTGTATGTTGATTTTTGATGAAGTTTATGATAGACTAAATTAGATTTAGAAAAGAAATTGGAGGTGAAAAGATGATTAACTTTTCTTGCAAATAAGAAACGAGTATACAATAATGCGATAATTATGGCATTGTTGTGTTTATTGCAAGAAAGTTATGAATCGATTCACTCATAATATAGCTGTGTTGTCATTTTATATGGCAGGATTGTGCGTTTTGAGCTGCAAGAGGTTGCTTTCTTGCAGCTTTTTTAGTTTAAAAAATCGTAAGTAAGGAGAAATTTTACTATGTCAATGATCAGAGTAGAAAATCTTACATTTTCCTATCCCTCAAGCTATGATAATATTTTTGAAAATGTAAATTTTCAGATTGATACGGATTGGAAACTTGGTTTTGTAGGCAGAAATGGCAGAGGTAAAACGACTTTCTTGAAGCTGTTACTTGGAAAGTATGAATACAGCGGAAAGATTATCAGTTCCGTACAGTTTGATTATTTTCCATACCAGGTTTCTAATAAAAAGCAAATAACGAAAGAAGTATTGAAGGAAGTTTGTTCATTTGCGGAAGAATGGGAGTTTATGCGGGAATTGTCCTATCTTGATGTTGATCTGGATGTATTATGGCGTTCTTTTGAAACGCTTTCCAATGGAGAACAGACAAAGGTTTTACTTGCAGCGCTTTTTCTGAATGAAGGACATTTTTTGTTGATTGATGAACCAACGAATCATCTTGATACTATTGCCAGGGAGAAAGTATCTGCATATCTAAAACGGAAGAAAGGGTTTATTTTAGTATCACATGACCGTGGATTTTTGGATGGGTGTGTTGACCATATATTGTCATTAAATCGGACTGACATTGAAGTACAGAGCGGAAATTTTTCTTCCTGGATGATAAACTTCGAACGGCAGCAGGAGTTTGAACTGGCTCGAAATGAACGTTTAAAAAAGGATGTTCGTCGATTACAGAAGTCTGCAAAGCGTTCTGCAGTATGGTCCGACCGAGTGGAGGCATCGAAAAAAGGCGCAGCAGATAAGGGTTATGTTGGTCACAAAGCTGCTAAAATGATGAAGCGTTCGAAAGCGATAAAAGCAAGGCAACAGCATAACATAGAACAGAGAGCGGCATTGCTTAAAAATACAGAAACCGCTGACCCATTGAAAATTCATCCGCGTGCATATCATACGGATCTGTTCGCTTCTTTTTCGAATGTGTCTGTTGTGTACAATGGCAGCCCTGTATGTAACCCGGTGTCATTTAAAATAAGGAGTGGGGAGCGCATTGCAATAGAAGGGAAAAACGGCAGCGGTAAAAGCAGTTTGTTGAAACTGCTTAAGAATGCTCCTATCGAGCATACAGGCAGTATAACGACAGGATCTGGACTTGTGATTTCCTATGTGCCGCAGGATACTTCGCATTTGAAAGGGACGCTGTCGGAGTTTGCAAAAAGTCATTATCTTGATGAAAGCCTATTTAAAGCGATCCTTAGAAAAATGGATTTTAAACGAATACAGCTAGAAAAAGATATGAAAGATTTTTCGGAAGGGCAGAAGAAAAAGGTACTGATAGCAAAAAGTCTATGTGAACAGGCACATTTGTATGTATGGGATGAACCGCTCAATTTTATTGACGTGTATACACGTATGCAGATTGAAGAGCTAATAAAAAAGTTTTCGCCTACAATGCTTTTTGTTGAACATGATATTGCTTTTAGAAATACGATAGCGACAAGGATTGTGAAAATATAATGCCCAAAATGACGCATGCAACGCTTTCAGTGCAGCTGAAAAATCTGGATATATAACCTACAAGAAGTGCGGCGATAATTGTACCCTTACGTACACCTTGAATTTGATGGGTTAAGGCCAGAGAAATCATCAGAGCGATAATAGACATGGTCACATCCATACCGACTTTTGTTGTCCCAAAATCTGTTCCGAAAGAACGGGTAATGGACTTTACGGTACCTTCGCCAGGCAGCATCACTACATTTGCGAACACTTCAACATAAACGCCGAAACCAAGAATCAGGCATCCGATCAACAGATAAATAAGCGATTGGATATAGTTTTGCGGATTCACCCAGAAAAAGATAAATTCTATGGAAAAATCAATAAAATATCCAAATGCAACAGAAACTGGAATCTGAAGCAGTTGAACTGGCTGATAATTTTTTCTTAGATGATCTTAAAAATTTGACTCAGATGAAAGCAGGAAGCATGCGGATTGGCGCCAATGAACTTACCTTTACAAGTTGGCTGTTACCTCATGTAAAAGCATTCAAACAAAAATATCCCGATGTGAGAATAAAGATAGAGAACGTTACCGCTGCCAATGTCCGGGAAGTGCTTAGCTCGGGCGCGATAGATTTTGCCGTACTGAGTTCACCTGTGGATGTGGATGATGGAAAGGAGCATTATCGCCTTTCCATGAGATATGTGAATCAGTTTCAGGATATTCCTGTGTGTGGCAGTGAGTTTTTTAAAATTGCTGATGAACCGCAAAATCTCAGAGATCTCATTGATCTTCCTATGGTTTCCATGCCGGAAGGAACATCTACCCGGAATTTTTATAATACTTTTTTTGATAATAATAATCTGATCTTCCGTCCGGATATTGAAGTATCTTCTGTGGATCAGAGTACTCGGGCGATCAAAGAAAGTTTGGGCATTGGTTTTATTCCGGAAAAAGTAGCTGAGAGCGGAATACGTGAGGGAAGCCTTCGGAAGATTGATCTAAAAGAGAAGATTCCGGTACGTTACAACTGCATTCTAACGGTTTATAACAATCCTCCAAGCATTGCGGCCCGGACATTTATTGAAGGATTTCAGGATTTACGGCCTTTATTGTAATCATTCATTTAAGTTATAATAAATAAAGAATATCGATATAAATTTTTTAAGGAGAATTCGTATGATTGGAAAAATTGTAACGGTTACAGTTGATAGACCTTTGGGGAGTGTGCATC
>DVKZ01000095.1 GCA_018715775.1 Candidatus Fimousia stercorigallinarum
ATCCCTATCTAAATTTGAATGAATAAATAATAAATTTTAAACTAAAGTTACAACGACTTGTGCCCATTCCTCCATCTTCATTACATAGACTTCATAGGTTCGAACACTACTTTTCAGCACCGATTCAACCGCTTATGATTCTTCGACAGTTTAGATATTTATACAAATATCTTCGATACCTTTCCTCGTTCCAATAATTTCTATCCGTACATGATGCCCTTAGGTGCTCAATATAAGCCTGTTAGCTTAGATGTGCCTGTAACACAACATGGTATTTCATAACCAAGATTCTTACTTTACCACACTAACACCGTTCCGAGCGGCCCCTTATGTTTCCATAAAGTCGTTTATAGACCCTTAAAATTCTCAAGTTCGTCAGTCATTTGACATACTCACCATAGGCATTTTATGGACTTCCGGCATATCATCAACCATATTTCATACTCTAATCTTTTTGACAGGCGGGTTCTGACCACTTTTGTACCAATCATACTTAATTATTTCTTCTACTTAGGTCGACTTCTGCCGACTTCACCGAGCTTCTGACATTTAAGGTTTCCCTTTATAATGCCAGTCGGAGTATTAAAGAGTAGGTTTCAAAGCGTTACCTTATCATTCCCTACTTCGAAATTATTAGTTCTCCATTATTTTTCTGAAATCTTTCTATACAGGCGAGCTATGACTCATTTATTAACCAATACATACTAAATTTCTTACTAACTAATGTGCTTAGCCTTTGTTTATTTTAACTAAGAACGAGTCGCACCTTGATAAACGATACATCCGTAAGTCGGAGCCAAAATTTCTTCCAGCTCAGGACAATCATATGTGATTGTCTCCGGATGGTTTTTCCCCTGAATATATTTTGGAATAAAATCCATCGGACCCGGACGATATAACGAAATACCTGCAATAATATCCTCCAGATTATGTGGTTTTAACTCCTTCATAAAGCTCTTCATACCCGAACTTTCCAGCTGGAACACACCTTCTGTTTTCCCCTGACCGATCATCTCAAAGACTCCAGGATCATTCATTTCCAGATAATCGATATCGATGTCCTTTCCGGTATTCTTTTTAATTAAAGAAACTGCATCCTGGATCACCGTTAATGTTCGAAGTCCGAGGAAGTCCATCTTCAACAATCCGAGTTCCTCGATCGTCGTCATCGTAAACTGGGTTGTGACCGCACCATCCGATGTACAGGATAACGGCACATATTCATCCAGCGCTTTCTGACCGATCACGACGCCTGCCGCATGCATAGAAGAATGCCTTGGAAGCCCTTCCAGACGCAGGGACATATCGATCAGATACTTCACTTCTTCATCCGTATCATAAACCGCACGCAGATCCGATGACATCTTTAACGCCTTATCGATCGTAATGTTGAGCTCATTCGGTACCATCTTGGCGATCGAATCCACTTTCGCATAAGGGATATCCAATACTCGTCCGACATCCCGGATCACCATCCGGGCAGCCATCGTTCCAAATGTAACAATCTGAACGACCTGATCCTTTCCGTATTTTTCCACAACATAGTCGATGACTTCCTGCCGACGTTCATAGCAAAAATCAACGTCGATATCCGGCATGGATACACGTTCCGGATTCAGGAAACGCTCAAACAGCAGCTGATAGCGGATCGGATCAATATTCGTAATCTCCAGACAATAGGATACGATACTTCCCGCTGCCGAACCGCGTCCCGGTCCGACTGCAATACCATGATCTTTTGCATAGCGGATAAAATCCCATACGATCAGAAAATAATCGACATAACCCATATTTTTAATGGTATTTAACTCAAATTCCAAACGATCGGCAAGTTCCGGATTCGGATCCTCCCCATAACGTTTGATCAATCCCTTCCGGCACAGCATGCTTAAATAGGAAAAAGCGTCATATCCATCCGGCACGTCAAATTTCGGCACTTTCTGTACACCGAATTCAATTTCCACATTACACCGCTGTGCAATCTTATGCGTATTCTCGATCGCCTCCGATGCATACGGAAATAACCTGCGCATCTCTTCTTCGGATTTCACATAATACTGCCCACCTTCATAACGCATCCGGTCCTCATCCGTCAGTTTTTTTCCTGTCTGGATACAGAGCAGGATATCATGTGCTTCTGCATCTTCTTCTAAAATATAATGACTGTCGTTCGTTGCCACCATCGGAATCTGCAGCTCTTTGGACAATTTCATAATACCGGTATTTACGATCGTCTGCTCCCGCAGCCCGTGATCCTGAAGTTCTAGGAAAAAGTTTCCTTTTCCAAACACGCTCTGCAGATGAAGCGCTGCTTCTTTTGCACCCTCATAATCCTCTTTTCGAAGATGAACCGCAACTTCTCCCGCAAGGCAGGCGCTTAACGCAATGATCCCTTCACTGTATGTTTCCAGTACTTCATAGTCAACCCTTGGTTTGTAATAAAACCCTTCGGTAAATCCACGTGTCACGATCTTCATCAGGTTATGATAACCGGTATTATTTTCCGCCAATAACACGAGATGATAATATCCTGTCTCTTTGACATGACGAGAACCGCCGGTTACATAGACCTCACATCCGATGATCGGTTTGATTCCCTCAGCCTTACACACCTTATAGAAATCAATCACACCATACATGACACCATGATCTGTGATTGCAACGCTGTCCATGCCGAGTTCCTTTACCCGCTTGGCCAACTCTTTTATTTTACTTGAACCATCCAACAGACTGTATTCTGTATGGAGGTGCAAATGTGTAAAACTCATAATTCTATCTCCATATTTCTCAATTTGCTATAGTCTCTCCTCCAATTTTGTATTCATAATCTGCTCATATCCGTCATTAATGACCATCCCGAGCCAAAGTCTCCCGGTATTATCTGCAATAATACAGTATTCCCCGTTTTGGAGCATCTCCCTAAAATCTTCTCTCGCAAAATCTGATGTTTCAAGACGTTCCTCTATCTCCTCATACAGACTCTCATCCGGAACTTCACCATACAGCGGATCATATGTAGTCATCGTATCCAGATCAATAAAAAAACTATATAAATACTCTTCCGATCTGGAATCTTCTCCTTCTGAATAACGGCTGCCATTGAAAACCACACAAGCCGTACTTTCATCCAGATAAGTCGTATAAGCGAATAAATATCCGTTTACCGGCAATTTTTCTTTCTTTGCCTCTAAGCCTTCCTGATACCATTGCTGAAAGACTTGATCCATCTCTTCCTGCGCTTCTCCGCCTTCTTGGCCCAAAGGCCCATGGATAACCGGACGATAGACACTATACTCGTATTCCGATCCATTCACCCTATAAGGTCCCAGCTCTTCTTCCGGCACTCTATTCAGTTCAATACTGTACGCATAGTCTTCATCCGTATCTACGATCTCAATTCCTGCGAATCCATTCTCAGACACCGTAATTTCCTCTTCTAAAAACGGAATGTGTTCTTCGATCATGGATGAAATATCCAGTTCATCAAACGGATTGACCGACATTTCACCAGCCAGGTCAAACAAAATCGGAATAACGATCACCAGACCGACAGCAATGGTTGAGAGGACAGCTTTCACGCCCTTCCCATCTTTCCTGCTCTCCTTTTTACTTTTGCGGCCTTTCGCCTGGGTGATTGTTTTACTTGGTGTTTTGACATCTTCTGAATTTTTCGAAAATAACTTTCTGCGTGGAGCATCTTTACTATAAGCTTCGAACATATCCTGATCCAGCTTCAGCTGATTTTTTCGAAATTTTCTCTCTTTTTCCGGTTCACAATGCGGGCACCAATCACGATCCAATACACGCCCGCATTTTGGACAAAATTTAAAGTATTCTGCCATAAAAACCCCCTTTCAAGCACGTATTTCTCTTTCTTCGCTCAAAATCTGATCGCTTTTGCAACTTCCCGTTTCATGCCGGGCATCAAATGTTCCTTTTGCAGCAGACGCAGATGTTCTCTTCCTTCTTTTCCATTTCCTTCCGCGATCAACAGCTTCCCTTCCAAAAGACGGTACTGATAAGCTCTTGGATAAGCTCTTTTGGAAATCCGGATCGTATCAAATGACTGTCTGATCTTTTTTATCTTATCCTGCTCTTGCTCTGCCAGAGCAAGTTCATACAGCAACCTGGATACAATATAATGATTTTTGTATTCTTTATTATTCTCATACTTTTCAAACAGGCTTTTATGCGCTGCATAAATTTTCCCTGCTTCGTCTAGTTTCCCCATATTGACATAATTTAAAAACTGCTGATTAAAGATCGTAGCCTGCTGATTTTCCGACAGATCCTTGAGATGGATGTTCGATATAACATTGTTGGATTTCTCGTATTTTCCATCATGATGATATGCCGTCGCAATATTGGTCATAATGATCGCGCGGTATTTCGGATCTTTTGTCTCTTTATAAAGATTTTTGTTCTGGATAATGTAATAATCAATTCTGTGATGATTGATCAATTCCCGGTCGAGTTCTCTGAGTCTGTGATTCAGCCTGCTGTATTCTCCGCCACCCTGCATTCGTCCGATCACAAATAAGAGAAAGATACAGAGTAAATACCAGATGAGCCTGGAATCAAACCCCACAACCGGTTCCATCCTATCCGAAACGACAGGTATTCCATATAAAACGAACAGGATCATACACACCGTTCCTATGATCAATAATACTTTCTGATAAACTTTCATCGTAACAATTCCCTTTCTATATTCATCATATCTGCTCTTTTATTTTATCATAAAATGAATCCCTTTACATTATGTTGTTTGGAATTGAATTCAAAATTGACTTTCCATTCCGGCTAGAGTATCATGAAATCAGATAAATTTTAGAGAATCAGCGAGGTGTATAAACATGAAAAAATTAAATG
>DVKZ01000096.1 GCA_018715775.1 Candidatus Fimousia stercorigallinarum
CTTCATCATAAGATCCAGGCAGGAAGAACAGGCCGGCATTTATTTCCACTCAAACAAACCGCCTGATTTTGACTAGTTAAAAAAAATCCTGAAGATAAGCCTTTTTTGCGGAAAAGGTTTATTAAAGTTTGTTTTTTTACAGAAATAGAACAAATGAAACAAATATTTTGGATCAAAAAGGGCAAAAAGATGCTGCCGCATCTATGATTTCTTAATCAATGATGCGACAGCTCCACCTCAGATTCAATAAGATCAATCAGTGATTTTGTTAACCCTGTTTTAATCGGCAGCTTTTTCGTTAAAAAACTGTACCAGGAAGATGTGAGCCAGATACACTGCGTACCAGGTACCAAGACCGTTGATCACACCGGAGAGAATTGCATGTCCCAGACGGCCGATTCCACCAGGATTGATGCCCCAGCTGGCCAGGAAGCATGGAAGTCCGGAACCGATCAGCATGCCGGCAAAGAAGGAGATAAAGATCACGTAAGCCCACCATTTTGCAGGTACCCATAGAGGGAAGATCAGCTGTTTTTCACGGCTGCCCATAGGAGGGAGCTTTTCCCCATCCTTGACAAATTGAGCTTTAAAGGTTTTGCCAACGATCAAGTACTGCAGAAAACAGCAGATCAGAGAAGTGACGGTAACAGTACCACCAATCTTGACCCCGAGTTCAGCCAATGTTAATGGAGCTTCTGCAAATTCCTTGCTCAAAGAAAAATACATGATGATCGCAGTAAGTATTATGGTTGGGATACCACACACAATAGATTCTTTAAATGCCCATTTTCTTGCTTCTTTTGTCATTTTGTTGTTACTCCTTATAATATTAATATACTTATAGGGGATATTCTATCATAAAATGAGGAATTTTCATGTGAATCATATGGAATAAAATGGACATGTAACAATCAATGGTCTTAAGGGGAAATGAAATGCGATTTGTCAAATGTTGACTTATGATTATTAATATGGACAACTTAAAGGGGCAAGTTGTGATATGCCCCTTTAAATATTTGTATGTTATACAATAGAAATACTGTATGTAGTTGTCTCTGTTTTACCAGGTTCTAAAAGTTTCACTCCACGTTTGTGTTCAAAAATATCATCTTCTATAGAAGTAGTAGCGGTTCCGGTCCACGGTTCTAATGCAACAAATGGACCGTCATTAGCGCTGCTCCAAATCTGGAAGAAATCAAAGCCTTCAAAATCAACGCGTATGCCATGTTCAGAATCTTTATGTCGGAGGATGGCATAAGTGGATTTTGGATATTCCAGGCAGAGCGCATCATGGTAGAATAAATGATGTTCCAGTGGAAGAACAGATTCATTATCAAAATACAGCGTCCGTTTTTCATCCAGCAGTTCTCCGGATGGACTGATCAAAGGACAGTTTGCATATTCCGGGACTTCCATCTCTACAACATAGTCTTCAAAACGTTCTCCTTCTTTCATCGGACAGAAAAAAGCAGGATGACCGCCGATAAAATAAGGCATGGTTTCGTCACCGGTATTTGTAACAATGTGATTGATGTACAGGCAGTTATCCACTACTTTATAATTCATTTGGAAAATGAATGGGAATGGATATGCTTTCATCGTCTCCTCATCAGAAACTAATTCATAAGTAACCTCATCCGCTTTTTGTTCTTTTACGATGAATTCTCGTCTTCTGGCAAATCCATGCCGGTCGAGACGGACTTTCTTTCCGTTCAGTAAATCTGCTTCCCCTCCACGTAAGCATCCGCAGATCGGGAACATGACCGGTGCCTGTCCGGACCAGTATTCCGGGTCTGCCTGCCATAAATATTCTGCGCCATCCCGTATGATGGAGGTGATACCTGCACCGTTAGAATCTAAAGTAACCTGTAATTTGTCTGATTGAATCTGATATTTCATCTCTACCTTCTCCTTTCGAATTCAAATTCTTTTCTCTTGTAAAATTATACCAATGTTTAAAAAGATATGCAATCTGTATGACAGAAGAATCTCAAAAAACTCAGTTTCGATAAAATCACAGGGTTGCGTATCAATTCGTTAAATGGTATTATTTTCAAAGAAAAAATGGATGGAGGAAATCATGAGTCAAGTAAGAGACGAAATAAAAAAACGGCGGACATTTGCGATCATTTCGCATCCGGATGCAGGGAAAACAACATTAACAGAAAAGTTTTTATTATATGGCGGAGCAATTAACACAGCAGGTTCCGTAAAAGGAAAAGCGAATTCAAAACATGCGGTTTCAGACTGGATGGAGATTGAAAAGCAGAGAGGTATTTCGGTGACTTCTTCGGTCCTGCAGTTTGAATATGATAACTTTTGTATTAATATCCTGGATACTCCGGGACATGAAGATTTTTCAGAAGATACGTATCGTACATTGATGGCGGCAGATTCTGCTGTCATGGTCATCGATGCTTCCAAGGGGGTAGAAAAACAGACGATCAAGTTGTTTAAAGTCTGTACAATGAGAAATATCCCGATCTTTACCTTTATTAATAAGATGGACAGAGAAGCGAACGATACATTTGATCTGTTGGATGATATTGAGCAGGTGCTCGGAATCGAAACTTGTCCGATCAACTGGCCGATCGGTTCCGGAAAGGAATTCAAAGGGGTCTATGAACGAGATGCAAAACAGATTTCTACCTTTGAAGCGGTGTCGACCGGAGGCGCGAAAGAGGCAAAAACGACGAGAGTAGATCTGGAATCGGAGGATGCGATCAAGATCATCGGTGAAGATAAATATGAACAGCTGACAGAAGAAATCGAGCTGCTCGATGGTGCTGCCCATGAGTTTAACTTAGAGGAAGTCCGTGCAGGGAAATTAACGCCGGTATTTTTCGGTTCGGCTTTAACAAACTTCGGTGTGGAGACTTTTTTACAGCATTTTCTGCAGATGACGACATCACCGCTGCCTCGAATGTCAAAAGGAACGATCGTTGATCCGGTTGAAAATGACTTCTCCGCCTTTGTATTTAAAATTCAGGCCAATATGAACAAAGCGCATCGCGATCGAATCGCATTTATGCGTATCTGTTCCGGTAAATTCGAAGCCGGAATGGAAGTGAAACATATGCAGAGCGGAAAGAAAATGCGTTTATCACAGCCGCAGCAGATCATGGCACAGGACCGCAAGATCGTGGAGGAAGCTTATGCCGGAGATATTATCGGTGTTTTTGATCCGGGGATTTTTTCCATCGGAGATACGGTGTGTCTTGGCAAAGACGGATTTATATATGAAGGAATTCCGACATTTGCGCCAGAACATTTTGCTCGCATTGTCCAGTTGGATACAATGAAACGAAAGCAGTTTGTAAAAGGTGTTAATCAGATCGCACAGGAAGGTGCGATCCAGATTTTCCAGGAACACGAAGCAGGATATGCAGAAATCATTGTCGGTGTTGTCGGAACGCTGCAGTTTGACGTATTAAAATTCCGTCTGAAGAACGAATACGGCTGTGATATCCGGCTGGAACCGCTGCCATATGAGTCTATTCGTTGGATCAAAGATAAAGAAACGGATATGAATAAGTTAAAAGGTGTTTCGGAAGTGAAGAAAGTACGCGATATGAAGGGCAATCCACTGTTGTTATTTAAAAATGAGTGGAGCATCCGTTTTGTTCTTGAGCGAAATGAAGGTTTGGAACTGATCGAATTTGATAGGGATTAACCGGTATCCAAAAACGAAAAAGTTGTGTAAAAAAATGAAAAAGCTGTATTGACATTATCAGGAAGATGTGATATCTTTATTAAGAGTTATGGAAAATAACTGACAAGAAAGAAGAGTATCCGCTCTCACCTTAGCACATACAGTGACTCGGGTTAATATTTAAGAAATGATACAGTCATTATGCTTGAATTATTTTGTGGATAGTCTTGCTATCCACTTTTTTTTATGGAGGTGTACTACTATTAGCGATTTAATGATTAACGAGCAGATTCGCGATCGTGAGATTCGTGTGATTGGAAGCGATGGAAAACAGCTTGGCATTATGTCAGCCAAGGAAGCTATGAAAATTGCCAGAGAGGCAGAGCTTGATCTGGTTAAGGTTGCTCCTCAGGCGAAACCACCAGTTTGTAAGATTATCGATTATGGTAAATACAAATACGAGATGGCTCGTAAGGAAAAAGAAGCAAAGAAGAAACAGAAAACCATCGATATTAAGGAAATCAGACTTTCGCCAAATATCGACACGAATGATTTAAACACTAAGGTGAACCATGCAAGAAAATTCTTGAAAAAAGGTGACCGCGTAAAAGTAACTCTTCGTTTTCGAGGAAGAGAGCTGGCACATGTCAATTCAAGCAAAGTCATTCTGGATCAGTTTGCAGAGATGCTGTCGGATTGTGCAGTCGTTGAAAAACCTGCAAAGTTTGAAGGAAGAAGTATGATCATGTTTTTAGGTGAAAAACGATAATAAGAGTAGATACAGATAGAATCAAGGAGGAAACCATCATGCCAAAAATGAAGACAAAAAGAGCTGCTGCAAAAAGATTTAAAGTAACAGGTAGCGGAAAATTAAAAAGAAATAAAGCTTACAAAAGCCATATCTTAACAAAGAAAACGACAAAGAGAAAACGTAATCTTAGAAAAGCAACGATGACAGATCCTACAAACGAAAAAGTAATGAAGAAGATTTTACCATATCTGTAATTGGTATTTGAATAATAAGGAGGAACGTAAGACATGGCAAGAGTTAAAGGCGGAATGAACGCAAAAAAAAGACATAATAGAGTATTAAAACTTGCAAAAGGATATAGAGGAGCAAGATCAAAACAGTATAGAGTTGCAAAACAGTCTGTAATGCGAGCTTTAACAAGTTCTTATGCAGGAAGAAAACAGAGAAAACGTCAGTTCAGACAGTTATGGATCGCTCGTATTAACGCAGCAGCAAGAATGAACGGTTTATCTTATAGCAAATTAATGCATGGTTTAAAATTAGCAGGTGTTGATATCAACAGAAAAATGCTTTCTGAATTAGCAATCAGCGATCCTGCAGCTTTTACAGCATTAACGGATCTTGCAAAAGAAAAGTTAGCATAAAGAGAATAGAAGAACTATTTCGGAAAGAAAGATCCCGTCTGCATAGCAGGCGGGTTTTTTGTGTATGACGGGCATGCCGTCAGTCTGTGGTGAAAGTCCACAAGGGGCGTAGTTGCCGACGAACCCTATAGCGACTCCCAAGG
>DVKZ01000097.1 GCA_018715775.1 Candidatus Fimousia stercorigallinarum
CCATGCTCCCGGATGCTCTGGACCATGTCTTCCAGCCGCTCTCCTTCATACATCCGAAAAGGATGGCCATGAAACGGCTTGACCGCATCCAGCGGCAGGTACTGGAGACCGTTTCCGGACTCCGTCTTTGCTTCATCTGCCGTCATCATATCTACAGCATCAAATATTTTTCTTTTAGGTGCGTTAGCTTTCATATGCGATCACCTCCTCTGCCAGCTGCTCATAAGCTCTGCACACCTTACTCTCCGGTGCATAATCGATCAGCGGCTCGCTATAATAAACAGATTCCCCAACCTTCACCGTGTTCGGAATCTTACTGCCGAAGATACGAATCTGTCCCTGGAAGGTTTCCGCCACCTGCTCCGTGATTGTCTTGCACAGGATTGTCCTGACATCGCACATCGTAAGCAGGATTCCAGCTACTTCTAATTTCCCATTAAGACGGCTCTTAATCTTCTTCACTGTTTTAAGGAAATCCCGCAGTCCCATCATCGCCAGCAGCTGCGGATTCACAGTTACGATTACTTCATCCGCCGCTGCCATGGCATTTATATTCAGCGCCCCTAAAGCCGGACAAGTATCAATCAGGATATAATCATAATCATTTTTCAGTGGTTTCAAAACCGCTGCCAACATCTTCTCCGACCCCATCTCCAGTCTCAGTTTCGCCTCCGCCGCAGAAAGACCGATGGATGACGGGATAAAACATACGCCTTTTCTTTCCCGAATATAAGTACCCTGTTCCGGAAATTCTTCATCCTCAATCGCAGCCAGCAGCAGATCTCCGATCGTCACCTCTGCATCTTCCGCCCCAAAGCAGGTGGTCAGATTAGCCTGCGGATCAAAATCCACAGCCAGTACCTTCTTGCCGCATTTCCGCAGGGAGTATGCCAGATTGAACGCAGTCACAGTTTTACCGACACCGCCCTTCATTGCTCCGATCATAATGATTTTCCCCATTCTTTCACGCCTCCTTTTTCTCATCATCGCCATACTGCTTCATTCTTTCTGCTACGAACTGGGCATGCAGCTTTTTCTTTTCTGATGCCAGTCTCTTCTGCAAAAGCTTTGTCTCTTTCTCCATAAATGACTCCTCGGCCTCCTTCAGCGCCGTCCATTCCGCATCAGGAGTAATAACAATCCTGCCATTCTCACAGCTGACAGAAATATATCCGCCGATATCAAACCCCAACTCCCTCAGCCATTGCCCTTTCAGCACGATTGCCGGCGTTGCTTTATAGTTGTAACCGCTTGTTTCATGAATCTTCATATTTCTGTATGCCTTACTTTTCTTCATCAAATTTCCTCCATTGATTGTCTGATATGGATACCCTTCCGGCATCCAGCCGCTTTGAAAAGAAAAAGGACCTCAACCTGCCAGGGAGCATAGTTGCCCCGCAAATTAAAGTCCTATTTTGCTAAAATAGCATCACCCCGCCTTCATGAAGGCATCTCTCGTCCATTCGGGGCCTGGCACCCCTCCGCCTTCGCAGTGCAGGTATTTGATTGTAAATTCGGCGCCGTCCTCACATCTCAACCTTCCAGTAACAGGTCAAAAAAAAATAGGACTTGGTCAGGAAGCCTTTAAAATCGGTCTTCTTCTGACTTGTCCTATTATATCGTACTCATCAATAATAATGGCATCGAATGCCGTTGGATCGTATTTTCTCAGCGTATCTTCTTTGCTTAAAGTCTGTACCGTTGCAAACAGATAATCCGAATCGTAGTCCTGATGTTGTCCGGATAGCAGTCCCATGGATATTTTCCCACCAAATACTTTTTGAAAGGATTTCATTGCCTGCCTTGCAATCTGATTGCGATGCACAAGAAAAAGCACTCGTTTAAATCCCAGCTCACGCATAGCAAAAGCAGAAGCATATGTTTTTCCTGTTCCTGTAGCGGAAATCAATAATGCTCTATTTTCGCCCGACTCGTATATTTTTCTCAAATTCTGAATAAAACCAACCTGCATAGAATTTGGCTGTAAACGATACATATCCAGAGACGGTATTTCTTCTTTCTTCGTTATCTCTTTCTGATGCTGAATGATTTGATTCCTTGCATATTCTCTGGCATATACATCGATGCAATCATCATAATTTAATGCTTCTTGCGAATTCCACAGTTCTTTATATTCCTTAATTATACTTTTTACATATTCGCCCTGATTCGTGGACACAACTTTCGTATTCCACTCTTTATTTGTAGTCAATGCACTCAACGTCATGTTAGAACTTCCCACAATAATCCGATACATTTCATCTTTTTTAAACACATATCCCTTTGTGTGAAATCCTTTCGGAGAATTATTTGTTACGTAGATTTTGATCTCTATATTCTTTAATTTATGTAAAGTCTCCAACGCCCTGGGTTCTGTAAACATTAGATAATCGGTCGTCAAAATCCTGCCCGGAATTCCACGCTCTTCCAATTCCTTGAACGTCTGCAAAAGCGGGGTAATTCCTCCCATTGTTATGAATGCAACACTAATCAGAAATTCCTGGCACGCCAAAAGCTCATCCTCAATGGATGAGAGTACTTTGTGCCCTTCTGTGTAATTATTGGAAACAAATTGAGGGCGATATGCCAGATTAGAAGAATGATTCCAATCGACAAAAGCAGTTGTTAGACCCTCGTTAAGTAAATCTATATTGTGATTCCTCATTGCTATATCTCCGTTTCATCCTCTATACACTTCCGAATAATTTTCTTCGTCTTCTCAACAGGCAATGGAACATTCTCCTCACTGAAGTATTCAATGTTCACTACCTCTACTATCACCTCATGATTATCCTTTCCTGCCGGAACAAGAACAGAATCTCCAATCTCAATACTGTCATCATCAGTCAGATAATAATAAGTCTTGTATCCTTCGTCAAAGACAACACTGCAGAAATAAACCACGCCCTGTTCTGAGGTTCTAAAATATCTTCTCCGGAATATGCCCAATGATTGAAATATCTCCATTGAGAATAGATTGCCGATCCTAACAGGAAAATATCTGTGACATCATCAATCATTCTGCTCAAAGCCTTTATACTTAAAAATTATAACAAAGCATCTTTCTTTTTACAATCCACGAAAAAGAGCCTACATAATCGCCTTAAACCGGATTATAAATGATTTCTTTCAAGCAATGCTGTCTCTTTAATTCCCATGACAGATCATTGGGCAGGTATAAGGAAGCCCTCTTTTCTAACCTGACACTTTTTGACAGTTGCAGCATTTCAGCAACGAACTGTGAACAAAAGTACTGATTTCGGATTTTAAACGGAATATGTATCAGACAAAAAAACAGACTTAATTTGGCATATCGATACTGCGCCTTATGATGTTCCATTTTTAAAATAGCTTTCTGAATCGCTTCATATTCTTCTTGAGGAACCTCCAGTTTATAGGAGATACTGTTTCCATAGATTTTTTTCGTTTTCCCGGATATTCTTTTTTAAACCCATTGAAATTGAAACTATAATAGTATTGATCAAATGATTCTCTTATTTCCCTCTCTCATGTTGTTTCCCATACCTTTCTTTCATTTGATAGCCGAATAGCCCCATCTCGGGTAGAATATAAACTTCCTAAACGCCAACTTCTTTCTTTTTTGTGTAAACAGCATGTAAGAGAAATGTTTGAGAATTGTCTTAAGATTGTTTTAAAAACGTTAAATGAAAAAATCCGAAAACCGGAACCTGTCCTCTGACAAGCCCCGACTCCCGGAAATCCCTTACTTTCTATAATTTTTCGATATTCTATTCTTTGACTTTTATTTTCAAGACTACTGTCTCGACGTCAAATCCATCCACGGTTTTGATTATTATAAAACTCAGTCTGTAAAATACTATCATTGTCTAAGCGGTGCTAATGCTGCATTAATAGTTTGTGGAATTAAAGCAAGTACTTTTCCAGATTCTTTAGTTACCGGCTTTAACCCATCATCGTATACCTCTGGAACTTTGTCCATCGCTTTTCCCTCTCCTTGTACTAACTTATCTACCCCGTCTATTTAATTATTTTCTGAATTGTGGTAAATTGTTTAGACTCGCCGTTTCCAACGTCTGTAACTGCTGTACCGTCAACTGTCGAAGCAATTCCATCCTCTAACAGTCGGATTTTCATCTTTCCATTGCTTAGCCGTCTTTCCAAACAAAACAACATTCAGCATATCTGCTTCATTTGCATAGGTATACGCTATCTGTGCGGGTGTTAATTCTGGCGGTATCAAATTATCCTTGATCGCGTCAGTATGTATCCTGTAATTCAACTTAGAAATCTCTCTGTTCAAATTCCAATTCAGAGATAGCCGACTATTCTCATCAGTCTTTAATCTCCTGTAATCTTTCATAATATATAACTGGAATTCAGGAGAAACCCATGTTGCGAAAGACATAGCAATATCGCTATGGGCATATGTTCCGCCATAACGTCCTGCTTTTGAGACAATACCGATGGCATTCGTAGCTTCTATCCATTTCTTTGGAGACATTCGCTCCTGCCTGTTTTCTAAACCCCTCGAATTCGAGGGGGTTAAAATCTGGATTATGCAACCTTTCCCATAGTCCTAAAAATTCTATCACATCCCGATTTCTCATCCAATTTTGAATAACCGCTGCTGGATCATCGCTCTTATACCGAGCAATATCTGTCAAGGAAATAAATTCATTCTTAAAATCCTGTGTATAAATCCCAATATCAATTCCGTTTGCATGAATTGTATCTTTAATTATTTTCCCCATTATCCTTCCTGTAATTACATCACAATCTTCTGAACCATACATCAGATTACCTCATAATATTTTAGCACCTCTGTTATCGCTTCTACCTTTTCTTTCGGCGGACGTTTCCGCGGCTGTTTCAATTCCTCTGTCGCATTAGGCGCATCATACATTGTCAATCCCAGAGACCTTTTCACTTCCGCAATATAAGCGGTACGTACCTTAAATCCATATTTCTTCGTCCGCTCTGCAATCGCATCCAACGATATTTTATCATCGCCTTCTCCAAATTCTACCTTTACATTAATAACACTATCTGGTGACTTGTAGAACAAAAGTACTACCGTCTCAACGGTATTCCCTTCCCACTCCTTTACAATTTCGCTGAATAAGCAAACTGCCTTCATTCTTCAGCCACTGCGCATACTTTTTATAATCCGGAAGTATCCTTTCCACCTCGTCCCAAAATGCTTTGGAATGATTCATTTCCTTCCGATGACAAAGCTCATGAACTACCACATAATCGATAACCTCAGGCGGCGCCAACATTAACAAGCAATTAAAATTCAGATTTCCCTTTCCGCTGCAGCTTCCCCATCTGGTTTTCTGATTGCGGATTGTGATACGTCCGTAATCCACACCAATCTGCCCGGCAAAGTATGCTACTCTGCCCGGAATGTACGCCAGTGCCCGATCCGCCAGCTCCTGAATCTCCGCATAAGACAACGGCGTTATATCTTCCTTCTCGTATGTAGCCTTCTTTTCCCGGATCTTATCCATTGATTTTTGAATCCAGCTCATTTTTTTGTTCAGAAGCTGTTCAATATCTTTGTCTGTCGCACACTTTGGCGCGCGCACTGTCACTGTCAGATCAGGATTCACCTGAATGGCTATCGTTTTTCTATTTGATCTGAACACTGTAACTTCCATGTGAGGCCTCCTTTATTTTTGTATCACGATTCCTTTGTCAAGCCAAAATCATACTGCAAGTATTCCGGCAACGCGTGATCCATATGAATATCAAACAGATAGGTTCCATTTCCATTCTCTGTCTTACGGAGATTCTCCATCTTACTTATAGTCCCCAACTACTAATCTCCGTATATTTCAGCTTTCCTCTGATCCGTTCCGATTTCATCAATGAAAATCCTGTCACTTTCATGCATGCTTCCGGAATCCGGACGTGAATCGGATAAGTCGCCTGTACTTTCCTCGCCACTGTAATATGAGCTTTGAACTTTTTTCTGTCATATGCGATACCGTGATCATCCAATGCACGGCGGATATTTTTCACCAGCTGTTCTAATAAAGGCTGCTCAGCCAATCCTGCCCAATACAAGCTGCCAAAACGGCCAAAACCTTCTAGCTTCAGCTCAAATGGCCGAAATTCTACTTCGTCCAGAGCTTCTTCAATTTCCGTCACATCTGCCACTTCTCCGATGAATGCAAGTGTGATATGCGTGTTATCCGGAATCGTAAAATTCCCTCTGCTCCCACTTTTCTTCATATCATGGATGACGTTTCCCAGAGCATATTTCATTTCTTCAGTCAAAATAATCGCTATAAACACTCTCATTTAATCGTTCTCCGCTTCTGCTTTTATTGAGTCCGTTACGTTCCTTTAGGCATTATGAATCAGTGCCATAAATACCAGGTCCTCCGTTTCAGAAGCATTTTCAATCGAATGACATTGTCCCGGT
The DNA here is from genome assembly GCA_018715775.1 of Candidatus Fimousia stercorigallinarum. Classification (GTDB taxonomy): domain Bacteria; phylum Bacillota; class Clostridia; order Lachnospirales; family Lachnospiraceae; genus Fimousia; species Fimousia stercorigallinarum. Next base: position 6,413 of record DVKZ01000097.1, read on the forward strand.
ATGATCGTGCAGACATCCCCCGGCTCCACTTTCGTACGGCTTCCATCATCATCCACGAAGATTCCTTCTCCCTCCAGGATATAATACGGCTCTGTCTCTCCCACATGCCGATGCCAACCCACACTGGAATTCGGCTTCAGAACTACTTTGGCATACATTCTTCCATGTCCATACAGATCCTCCGCCGGCACGATATGGTGCATCTCGGCAATTCCTTTTCCGCCTGCTAATCCCTGAACCTCTACGATATTCGCTTTTCTTACCATAGTTATCTCCTTTCCCATCCGCTTATGTCTGCTGCGGATGATGCACATATAAGCTATACCTGTTGATAGTTTTATGATAAAGCACCACAAATGGGAAAGTCAATGGATTTTACCGCATCCGGACGCGTTGACTGAATTGATCTTATTTGTTATCTTTATATTAGTCAATAAATGGATCTGGTGGTAAATGTCCTTTTCTACGCCAGGCACAATGTCAACTCATCAAATTACCACAAAAATTGACCTTGAAACTTACCAACCTTGTCAATCAGAAAAGTAAGGAACAAACAGAATGATCATCAACACCGGTGCACGGACAGACACAGTACAATATTTTACCCCCTGGCTCTTAAAGCGGTTTGAGGAAGGATATGTTCTTTCCCGCAATCCACTGTTTCCCAATAAAGTAACTCGCTATGAGCTGACGCCGGAGACAGTAGATTGTGTAGAATTCTGTTCCAAAAACTACAGACCGATCCTCAATGATCTGCATAAGATCACGGAGCGCTTCCATACGCATTTTCAATATACCATCACAGCCTATAGCAAAGACATTGAACCGGGCGTTCCCTCCATTGATGAAAGTATACGGACACTGCTGGAACTGGAAAAACTGGTCGGCGCAAAACGTATTTGCTGGCGATATGACCCTGTTTTGCTGACAGAACGTTATACCATCGATGTTCACTTGAAAACATTTGAATTCATGGCTTCCCAGCTGGCCGGGCACGTGGACCGCTGCATTTTCAGCTTTGTAGAAATGTATAGGAAATTAAGCGTTAATATGCCGGAACTGATTCCTCTCACCCCGTCGGATAAGGACACTCTGGCAAAGGGACTGGGAGAGATTGCCGGGAAATATGATATCCACATCCAGACCTGTGGTACCAACGGCGACTACCGCCATTACGGAATTCATCCTTCCGGCTGCATAACTTTGCAAATACTGGGAGATGCCAATGGTATCGTTTTCCGCAAACGAAAACATCGTGGCACGAGAGAAGGCTGCCATTGTATTGAAAGCCGGGATATCGGGGCCTACGACACCTGCCTGAACGGCTGCAAATACTGCTATGCCAACAAAAGCCCCGAAAAGGCGATAGAAAATTATAAATTACATGATCCGGATTCTCCTCTGCTGCTGGGACATCTGCGGGAATCAGACACCGTGCAGCAAGGCGTACAAAAAAGCTTTCTGGATAAAAAAGCGCTTCCAATGGAACAACTGACACTGAATTTTTAATTTAATATTCTGAAAGAGAGACTCACTAATTGCCGGCTTCGGTCTCTCCGGTCCAGTCATTGATCCCGCCAAACTCGATGATATTGGTATAACCAAGCGCCGCCAGTTTTTCCGCAGCCTGCTTGCTGCGATTTCCACTGCGGCAATATACAAGAATCATCTGTTCTTTGTCCGGCAGCTCAGAAATTTCTTCTTTATCTATGGTCTCGTTCGGAACATTGACTGCATTCGGAATATGACCCTCCTTGAATTCCTCCGGTGTACGAACATCAAGTATTATATAATCGGTCTCTTCTTCCATCAGAGTCACTGCCTCATCCATAGTAATCTGACGATAGCCTGAATTTTGAGAATCAGGAGATGCATTGCATCCTGCTAACATAAACACTAATAATAACAAAAAAATATATTTCTTCATAACAATACCTCATGAAAATTGCAAAAGAAACCCGTCGACACATTTTTCGTCTCTCCTGCGTCATATTTTTCTTATCGGATGCCGGATCACCGTCCTCCATTTTTCCTGTGGGACGCGCCTGGCATCCGAAAGATAGATTTCATGATGCATCCGGCCATTGGAGAAATCATTCTCACACCCATTTTCTCTGAGATACGCATCCATCAGAGCAATGGTCCGGGGTTCCTCGTCAAAAGCACCGATATGCATACACTGGACGCACAAACCTTCTTCGATGGTCAGGAACTCCACTTTTGAAAAATCCTGTTTCTTTTTTGTCTCAGCTTCCCGAATCGCCCAGTCAAAATCTGTTTTCTTCACAAAATCCGGAAGACGGATCACGGAAATCCACTGAAATTCTTCTTTTTTTCCATAGTCGATCCCGAGAGTATCTTCCTGCCACCAGAATCCTTCCAGAGGAGGCACCACATAAT
>DVKZ01000011.1 GCA_018715775.1 Candidatus Fimousia stercorigallinarum
TGTCTTATCCAATAATTGTACACTGCTCATGTTTATCCCCCATTGATTTATTGACTTTTATTCATGATCAGTTTTATGTTATCATAATTTTTCAGAAAATTCAATCAATTTTTTCTTCTATATTGCATACATATCCGCATTTTTTATCAGAACACATGAGTTTTTTTCCCTTTTCAACCATGTAGCTTCCACACTGCGGACATTTCTCTTTTGAAGGCTTCGCCCAGGACATAAAATCACATTCCGGATTGTCGATACATCCATAATATTTTCGTCCCTTTTTCGTCTTTTTCAAGACAACTTCTTTTCCGCATTTCGGACAAGCAACACCAATTTTCTCAAAATGTGGTTTTGTATTTCTGCATTCCGGAAATCCCGGACATGCAAGAAACTTTCCATATGGTCCATATTTGATGACCATATTTCTGCCGCATTCTTCACAGATTACATCTGTGACTTCGTCCGCAATTTCCACTTCTTCTAATTTTTCCTGTGCTTCTTTTAATGCCTTTTCAAAATCGGGATAAAAGTTTCGAACAACATTTTTCCAGGCAATGCCGCCTTCTTCCACCAGGTCAAGAAGCATTTCCAGGTTCGCGGTAAAGTTTACATCAACGATCGCCGGAAAAGCCTGTTTCATCATAGAATTAACCGCTTCCCCAAGTTCCGTTACATATAAATTTTTCTTTTCCTTAATCACATACCGCCGCGCAATGATCGTTGCAATCGTCGGTGCATAAGTACTCGGACGTCCAATTCCGAGTTCTTCCATTGTTTTAACGAGCAATGCCTCTGTATAATGTGCGGGAGGCTGTGTAAAATGCTGATCCTTAACAAAGTCAAGAAATGTCAGCTTTGTATCTTTATCAATTGATTTTAATAATGTATTATTTTCATTTTTCTCATGATCAAGATCATAAACAGCCAGGAAACCGTCAAATACATTTTTTGATGCTGATACATGAAAACGGTATCCATTAGCATCAATTTTAACAGATGTGGTTTCGTATCTGGCCGGATTCATACGGCTTGCTAAAAATCGGTTCCAGATCAACTGATACAGACGAAATTGATCTCTGGAAAGCTGTTCCTTTACTTTTACCGGTGTCAAACGCAGATCCGTCGGACGGATTGCTTCATGAGCATCCTGTATTCTTTTCTTTCCTTCTTTTTCTTTCGAAACCGCACTCACATAATCTTCTCCATAAGTATCGGCAATATACGATCTTGCTGCGCTGTCCGCTTCTTCCGAAATACGGATGGAATCCGTACGCAGATACGTAATCAGACCAACCGAACCGCGACCTTTCATCTCAACACCTTCATACAACTGCTGCGCGATACGCATCGTTTTCTGTGTCGCAAAATTTAATTTACGAGCGGCATCCTGCTGCATTGTACTCGTCGTAAATGGCAAAGGAGGTTTTTTCGTTCGTTCTCCTTTGCGGACGTCGATAATGTTATATTCCGCTCCTTCCAGCTTTTGAACAATTTCTTCTATCTGTTCTTTTGACTTGATCTCGATTTTTCCATTCGCATCACCGGAAAACTTCGCGATTAACGGTTTTTTGCTCCCCTCCGCTTTTAAATTCGCGTCCAATGTCCAATATTCCTCCGGAATAAATGCGTTAATTTCTTCTTCTCTGTCACAGATCAGTCGAAGAGCAACCGACTGTACACGCCCTGCACTGAGTCCTCTCTTTATTTTTGCCCAAAGCAGTGGACTGATCTGATAACCAACCAATCTGTCCAGTACTCTTCTTGCCTGTTGAGAATCAACCAGATTCATGTCAATGTCTCTCGCCTGCTTGATCGATGCTTTTACTGCATTCTTTGTGATCTCATTAAATGTGATACGGCTGCATTTTTTATTTTCCAATTTTAATGCATAGTATAAATGCCAGGAAATTGCTTCTCCTTCACGGTCAGGGTCAGTCGCAAGATATACTTTATCTACCTTTTTTACTTCTTTTCTTAAAGTGGCCAGGATTTCCCCTTTTCCACGGATCGTGATATATTTTGGTTCGAAATCATTCTCAATGTCAATTCCAAGAGAACTCTTTGGAAGATCTCGAACATGACCATTCGAAGCAATCACTTCATAATTCTTACCAAGAAACTTTTCAATTGTCTTCGCCTTCGCGGGTGACTCCACGATAACTAAATATTTGGGCATGATCGTTTACACTCCCTGCTATTCTTTTATTCTATAATAATTTTTTTGTGTCTGTATAATGCACTGTTTTAATTCCAGCAATGTCAGGACCGCCAGTACCTCTGTTACGGATAATCCGCTTTCTCTGACAACCTGATCAATGTGCTTGGGTTCTAAACGTAGACAATCATACACTAATTTTTCTTTCTTATCAAGAGAAAATTTGAACGAATTTGTGCGTTTTGTGTAAAATTCATAATGATTTTCATATTCTTCTGTTATATTTTCCGTCATATAAACAGGCTTTGCCCCCTGTTGTATCAAATTCAAACATCCATAACTCATTTCATCATAATAGCGGGCAGTTAAGGCAAATACATCCCTGTTTTGTTCCAGAGCATATCCGGCCGTGATCAGAGATCCGCTCCTTTTTTTTGCTTCAATTACAAAAATACCGTCCGAAATTCCACTGATGATCCGGTTCCGGATCGGAAACAGATACGGTTTTGGTACAGTTCCGATCGGAAATTCTGACAGAATTCCTCCTCGCTGTTCCATCTGCTCATACAAATGCTGATTGCTCTTTGGATATTGGAAATCAATGCCGCATCCCAATATTCCCAGCGTATACCCGCCTGCTTTTAAAGCACCTTCATGTCCGCATCCGTCAATTCCTCGTGCCAGACCGCTGATGATCTGTACTCCTCTTCTGGCCAGATCCTGAGAAAAAAAGGAAGCTGCCTGCTGTCCATATGGCGACATCTCCCTCGATCCAACGATCGCAATGCTCAGCTTATTATCTTCCGGGAGTTTCCCTTTCACGCATAATCCAAGTGGATATTGAAAGATCTGCTTTAATTTCCGGGGATAACGTTCTTCATTCCAAAACACCGTCCAAACATGATGGCGGAACATCCAATCAACATCTCTTTTTGTGGCTTCCATATTTCGACACTTCTGAAAAGAAAGCAATTCCTTTTCCCGAAAGAAATGACGGCATTCCGCATTGGAAAAATGATAGATCTGCTCCGGATTTTTACCGATCAAAAGGAAGTCGCGCTTTTTCCTCTCGGAAATACCCGAACGAAACACAAACCAATGATAATAACACCTTTCCTCTTCCTTCATTCCAATTCCATCCCCCTGTTATAAAAAGAAGCTGCTTCAGCTACATGTTCGATCGAGATCTGTTCTTCTCCAGACAGATCGGCAATTGTGCGGGACACTTTCAACATATGATAAAATTCCCGCATGGATAATTCTTTTTGCTGAAAAATTGTTTTCATAAAGGTTTTTGTATCATCATCAAAATTACAGACCTCATCGATCTTATCGTTCGGAATCCGGCTGTTATAAGAAAACGATTCTTTTTCATACCGTAGTTTTTGTCTGTTTCTTCCATATAATATGCGCTTAGAAATTGTATCTGAGTCGATAGAATCATCATCAAAATCTTCAAACGCAACCGGTTCTGCCCAGAGTATCATATCAAAGCGTTCCAGGACCGGTCTGCTGACTTTCTTTCGATAATGAATCCTCTGTGATACTGTACACTTGCATTTTGTCCGGTCCGGATAATTTCCGCATGGACAAGGATTGGTGGTAGCTACTACCATAAAGTCCGATGGAAAAACATATTGTTTTCCGACCCGGCTGATCGCAATATTGTGATTTTCCATCGGCTCTCTCAGTCCCTCAATACAAGTTTTCTTAAACTCCGAGAACTCATCAAGCAACAAAATTCCATCGTGGGCAAGTGTGATCTCACCAGCGTTTAAATGTGTACCCCCTCCAAGAAATGCCGAAGGCGATACACTATGATGTGGATTACGCACGGGAGGATAGCCGGCGTTTTCATAGGATAATCCCCTGGCACTATAGATTGCACGAACTTCTTGCAGCTCTTCCTGATCGAGCTTTGGAAGAACACCGATAAGGCAGCGTGCCAACATGGATTTTCCGCATCCGGACGGTCCGATGATCAATACGTTATGTCTTCCGGCAGCAGCAATCTCCAGCGCTCGTTTAATCTGATATTGTCCTTTTACTTCCGAGAAATCCGGATATACCGGTTTTTTTCCGGCTTTAAATTTTTTCGGTTCGAGTCTATTGATTGTCTGATAACCTCTTAAATGATCCAGCATTTCTTTCAGCGTTGCTACCGGATAAATATCGATTCCCTGTATACCGACCAGTTCTTTTTGATTTGCCTTCGGAACAAAACACTTTTTCAAACCGTGCTTCTTCGCTTCTAATATCATAGGGAGCAGTCCTCTGACAGGACGGATCACACCTTCCAGGCTCATCTCTCCGGCAAGAAATGCATCTTTTAATTGTTGAATTGGGAAAAGTTCGAAACTCCCGAGAATCGCAACTGCGATCGGAAAGTCGAAAGAAGAACCCGCTTTTCTGATATCCGCGGGAGATAAATTAACCGTAATTCTTTTTGGCGGCAATGGAAAAGAAACCGACCGAAGAGCAGAAATCACCCGGTCTTTTGCTTCTTTTACTTCTGAAGACAGATAACCGACCATAGAAAAATACGGCATTCCATTACTGGCATCTACTTCTACGCGGACAAGACTTCCTTCCACGCCCAGTACGATGCCGCTCATAACCTGATAGTACATTATGCTCCTTTCTTCTCCAAAGAACATCTATCTTTATTATATAGCAAATGGAATATATTTACAATTATTTTTTTAACAATTTCTGTAATTCATTCATAAATGTATTAACATCTTTAAATTCTCTATAAATACACGCAAAACGCACATAGGCAACTTCATCCAGATCGATCAGTTTATCCATGACAAATTCTCCGATTACAGAACTTTCGATTTCTCTCACCCCGAGAGAATAGATTTTGGACTCAATCTCATCAACGGCCCGTTCAATCTGCGATCTCGATACCGGAAGTTTATGACAGGACTGAATGATCCCAAATTCAATTTTAGATCGATCATACAACTGTCTTGTTTTGTCCTTTTTAATCACCATAATAGATTCAATCTCAATTTTTTCATATGTAGTAAAACGCTTTCCACAGCTGTCACACTGTCTTCTTCTACGGATCGAATTCGTGTCTTCAACCGGTCTCGAATCGATCACTTTTAAGTTTTCTTCACCACAATATGGACATCTCATAAGTAACCTCCAAATTAACTGCTCATGCCATTTGATATACCTAAACATTATAACATAGCTGCTTTTTGGTTTCCATAAAATGCACTATTTTCTTTCACAATATTTCACAAGAATAATATCCGGTCCGATTTTTACAATATTGCAATATGGAATCCGAATCATTTTCTTTTTGTTAAAACAGTCAAGTCCTCTTCTATAAAATGGGAGAATAATCTCTTCGATCCGTCCGTCACACGGATCGATCTCCAGGTCAACGATAAAGCCAAGCCGTCTTCCGTCCTTACAATCGACAACTTCTTTGCATTTCAGATCAGTATACTTCATCTTATATTTCTGCCCTTTTTTTTATCTTATGCTCTATAATAAGAAAAAATTCCCGGCAACATTCCGCTGCCGGGAAAATCTTTAACCGTTGCCTAAAGAATCACTTTAGCCGGACATTTCTGCGCACAAAGTCCGCAGTTTTTACATTTTGAATAATCAATATGCGCTAAGAAATGATCGATTTCTACCGCATCAAATTTACAATTTTTCTTGCAGAGCTGACATCCGATACATCCGGAATCACAGACTGCTTTTACATCTTTACCTTTGTCATGAGAATTACACTGTACCAGGTGTTTTGCACTGTAAGGAACTAATTCGATCAATCCCTTCGGACACATTGCCACACACTTACCGCAGGCAACACATTTTTCTTTATCGACTACGGCAATTCCATTAACGATATGAATAGCATCAAATTCGCATGTTTTTACACAGCTTCCAAAACCAGTACATCCATAAGAACATGCCTTTGGTCCGCCTCCAGGTACAGAAAGCGCTTCTACGCAGTCTTCAATGCCGACATATTCATATTTATCTTTTGCTTTATCACATGTTCCGGAACATTTTACAAAAGCAACCATCTTTTCTGTATCACCGACTTCTACGCCCATGATCTCACTGATTTTTTCTGCTACGGCAGCTCCACCGACCGGACAGGCATTGACCGGAGCTTCTCCGGCTGAAATCGCAGCTGCAAGACCATCGCAGCCTGCATATCCACAGCCTCCGCAGTTATTACCCGGAAGCTCATCTCTGATCGCTATTGCCTTTTCATCTACAGGTACTTTGAACTTTTCAGAAGCAATTCCAAGAAGAACGGCAATGAGCAAACCTACCGCACCGACTACAACGCCGGCTAAAATAATTGCTGTAATATTCATCTCTCTATTCCCTCCCTATTAAATTACACCTGAGAATCCAAAGAAAGCAATTGCCATAAGTCCTGCAGATACAAGTACGATCGGCATTCCCCGGAAAGATTCCGGGATATCATTAAATTCCATATTTTCACGGATACCGGCAAGAATTACGATAGAAACCGTAAATCCAAATGATGTACCGAATCCATTGATCGTACTCTGCAAAACATTATATCCATACTGTACGTTATTTAAAGCAACACCTAATACCGCACAGTTTGTTGTGATCAGAGGAAGATACACTCCCAACGATTCATATAACGCAGGCATCGATTTTTTCAAGAACATTTCTACGAACTGAACCAATGCTGCGATTACAAGAATAAATACAATTGTCTGCAGATAGGACAATCCTAATGGATCTAAAATAAACTGATAAATCAAACTTGCTACACAAGATGCGATCGTAATAACAAAGATTACGGCCGCACCCATACCACCGGCAGTTTCGACCTTTTTCGATACACCGAGGAAAGGACATAAACCTAAGAACTGGCTCAATACAACATTGTTTACCAGCGCTGAGCCGATAATAATCAATAATAAATCCTGCATTCTTTATCCCTCCTATTTGTTATCTTTCTTATCGTCAACTGTCAGATCAAAAAACTTGCCGCCGCAGGCACCGTTTCCACATGTGGAACAATCGTGGTCACAGGATGGTGCCGGAGCTGAACTGTCTTTTGGCTTACGATTCTTTACTTTGTTCTGAATCGCTACCAGACAGGACAACACGAAGAACGCACCCGGAGCAAGAATGAAGATTGTAGCTGGTTCATATGCTTCCGGCATAACTGATGCGCCGAATAACGTGCCGGCACCGATCAGTTCACGGAAACCTCCGAGGATCGTTAATGCAATCGTAAAACCAAGTCCCATACCAAGACCATCAAAGAAAGAATTGATCGGACCATTTTTCGATGCAAATGCTTCTGCACGTCCTAAAATAATACAGTTTACTACAATTAACGGAATATATAAACCTAAAGAGTCATTCAGGCTTGGCATATATGCCTGCAGTACAAACTGCACAACCGTTACGAGAGAAGCGATTACGACGATGTAACCTGGGATTCGAACACGGTCAGGAATGAAATTTCTTAATAAAGAAATAAGCATATTCGAAAACATTAATACGGCTGCTGTTGTCAGACCCATACCAGCGCCATTCGAAGCTGATGTTGTAACGGCAAGTGTCGGACACATACCGAGCATCAGAACAAAAGTCGGATTTTCTTTTATAATACCATTGGTAAGTCTTTCAATTGGATTTGGATTCATTCTACTTACCTCCTTCTGCTGTATATGCTAAACAAGTATTCACTGCTCCCGTGATCGCACTGGATGTGATCGTTGCACCGCTGATCGCATCAATTTTCGCATCATCAGAAGCACCGCTTCCATCTTTTACAACCTCTAATTGATCCGCTTTTACGCCTGCAAACTGATTTCTAAAATCATCCTGCGTTGCATTCATACCAAGGCCGGCTGTTTCACTAATGGATAACGCATCAAAACCATTTAATGTTCCATCGCTCTGAACGCCAACTGCAAGCTGGATATCTCCGCCATAACCTTCGGAAGTTGTAACATTAAATACATATCCAAGATCAGAACCGGAAGCATCTTTTGCTGTCATGATCTCTGTCATTGTAATTCCAGTGATTCCATGTTCTTCACACAGTTTCTGAATTTCATCTTCTGTGAAATCTACATTTTCAAACGATTCAGCATCCGGAAATACCGTTTTATAGGATTCCTGCTTTGCCAGCTCATTCTGAGCTGCAATCGGATCTTTTGTAAGATTGTAAACAAATCCCAATGCCAAGCCGGCAACTAAAGTGATAATCAATAATTTCATACAATCGCTGATCAAACTCTTATTCATTATTTCTTACCTCCTTTTTTCTGCATGCCAAATGCAGTAGGGAATGTTGCTTTTTCAATTAACGGTACTAATAAGTTTGAAATAATGATCGCATAGGATACTCCTTCTGCGCTTGCTCCCAAGATTCGGAATACACCCGTTAATACACCTAAAATAATACCGAATACAATCTGACCTCTGGCTGTGATCGGTGACGTCACATAGTCTGTCGCCATAAAGATCGAACCGAGCATTAAACCACCGCCGAAAATGTGTCCGGCCAGGAAGTTCAGATCAAAACCATGTCCACCGAATAATAAAATGAAGATTGCAAATGTTACAACATAAGTTACCGGAATACGCGGAGAAATAATCTTCTTTGCAACAAGATAGATTCCACCAAGAACAAGTGCGATTACCGAGGTTTCACCAATTGTTCCAGGAATTGTACCGATAAACATATCCATAACATCAACTGTACCGCCTGCCTTTAATGTTGCAAGCGGTGTAGCTGTTGTCACCGCATCATATGTAAATGTTGTCATTCTTCCGGTAAAGGAAAGAAGCAGGAAACAGCGGGCACCCAGTGCCGGGTTCATAAAGTTTTGACCAAGACCGCCAAATACCTGTTTTACGACGATGATCGCAAATAAACCACCGATGATCGGAAGCCAGAACGGAACTTCCGGCGGTAAGTTTAATGCTAATAATAAACCGGTTACGACAGCACTCAGATCATTGACCGTAATCGGTTTTTTCATAAAATACTGCCATGCATACTCTGCGATCACACAAGTAGCAATACAGATAACTGTTGTGATCAATGCAGATAAGCCAAAATTATAAAAACCAAAAAATGTTGCAGGAAGTAATGCAATGATTACATCGAGCATAATGCTGTGTGTCGTGACTTTGTCCCTTACATGAGGGTTCGCTGACACTTTATATAACTGTTCGTTCATTCTGACACCTCACTACTTTCTATTTCTTCTGTTAGCCAGAACCTGTCTTCTTCCGGCTGCCATGGACTGAGCTAAAGGACGTTTTGCCGGACATACATAAGAACATGATCCACATTGAACACATTCCGCACCGTTTAATTCCTCAAATCGGTCGATTTGATAATGATCGACTAATTCCGCAAGTTTTGTCGGCATCAAAAATTCCGGACATGCGTTGATGCAGCGTCCACATCGGATACATGCACTGGCTGAAACAGCGGATACAGGATCCTTTACAAATGTTAATAAAGAAGAAAAGGCCTTCTGAGCCGGAACATCCAGACTGGACATTGCCATTCCCATCATCGGACCACCGGAAATGATCTTTTCTGGCTGCGCGGTAAAACCTCCCGCAGCTTCTACTAATTCGGCAACATTTGTTCCATTTTTCACCAGAAAGTTGCCCGGATGTTTCACCGCATCACCGGATACGGTAACAACTCTTTCGTACAATGGTTTCCCTTCTTTTACTGCTTCATGGATCGCAATTGCAGTAGCAACGTTATCCACAATACAACCTGCATCAGCAGGAAGCATAGAAGAATTGATCGATCTTCCGGTCGTTGCAAAAATCAAAGATCTTTCTGCTCCCTGAGGGTATTTTGTTTTTAATGGTGCAACTTGAATTCGGCTTTCTGAAGCTGTCAGCTGTTCTAATTTTTTAATCGCATCCGGTTTATTATCTTCCACACCGATAATTCCTTTTGCATTTGGAAATAAATCCAGAATAATATTCAATCCGGAAATCATTTTTTCCGGTACTTCCATCATGCATCGATAATCTGCTGTAATATATGGTTCACATTCTGCAGCATTAATAATGATATGATCGATCGCATTGCTGTCTTTTGGAGATAATTTTACATGAGTAGGAAATCCGGCTCCTCCAAGACCAACGATGCCTGCCTCTTTGATCGCATCGATGATTTCCTCTCTTGTCATTTTCTGATATGGTTTTGTCGAAAATGATACTGATTCAAATAATCCATCATTTTCAACAACAATTGAATCCACGACTGTTCCCGCCGGGGTGAGACGAGGTTCAATCTTTTTTACAGTTCCGGATATGGAACTAAAGATATTTGCAGAAACAAAACCGCCTGCTTCCGCAATCTTCTGACCAACAAGTACGTGGTCACCTTTTTTTACAATAGGCTTTGCCGGAGCACCAATATGCTGGCTCACAGGGTATACGCAATCGCCTTTCGGCAGATACTCTCTGATCGGCTCATCTTTTGTCAGATCCTTGCCGTCATAAGGATGAATACCGCCTTTAAATGTAAACAATGCCATTGGTATTAACCTTCCTTTCTCATTAAGTTACATTTTAATATCTATCACACCATTTCTCTATTTTAAGATTTTTTACATATAAAATCAAGAAATATATACTTTTTCTTGCATTTTTCTTTGTATTCTCTTAATAAAAACAGGAAAAGGCTAAAGGAAATCCGTTCCTTCAGCCTCTTTACTAACTTCTGATCTGTCCATCTCCATAGATGATATATTTTGTTGTTGTCAATGCCTCTAACCCCATAGGCCCTCTTGCATGAATCTTCTGTGTACTGATTCCAATCTCGGCTCCAAATCCAAATTCAAAACCATCTGTAAACCGTGTCGACGCATTTACATAAACAGCTGCCGCATCAATCTCATCCAGGAATTTTTGTGCATTGTGATAATTTTGCGTCACGATCGCTTCGGAATGCTTTGTATTATACCGATTGATATGGGCGATCGCTTCATCAATATCATCAACGATCTTTAAAGAAATGATGCGGTCCAGATATTCGGTTCCCCAATCTTCCTCTGTCGCCGGTATAATATAGGAATCCAGCTGCATGCTTCTTTCATCTCCACGGATTTCAATGTCCTTGGCTTTTAATGCTGAAACGATCGCCGGAACTGCCTTCTCAGCAATCTCTTTATGTACAACAAGAGATTCACATGTATTACAGGTTCCGAGCCTCTGCGTCTTTGCATTATCGACGATCTTGACAGCCATCGAAAGATCTGCATACTGATCAACGTAAACATGGCAGTTTCCTGTGCCTGTTTCGATTACCGGAACCGTTGCATTCTGTACAACCGAGCGGATCAGTCCTGCTCCTCCTCTTGGGATCAGTACATCAATATAACCGTTCATCTGCATCATCTTCGTTGCAGTCTCCCGGCTTGTATCCGTTACAAGCTGTATCGCATCCGGTGTTACGCCGCATTGTTCCAACGTCTGACGGATCACATTTGTAATTGCCGTATTCGAATGGATCGCATCGCTTCCGCCTCTTAAAATTACAGCATTTCCTGTCTTAAATGTAAGAGAAAAGGCATCAGCCGTTACATTCGGACGGGATTCATAAATAATACCGATTACACCGATCGGGACTCTTTTCGTTCCGATCAAAAGCCCGTTTGGTCGTTTCTTCATATTGGAAACGGTTCCGATTGGATCTTCCAGAGAAACAACCTGACGGATTCCTTCTGCCATTCCGGCAACCCGAGTCTCATTTAGTGCCAGCCGGTCGATCAATGCTTCTGACATCTGATTCTGTTTCGCGTGTTCAATATCTTTTTGATTTTCTTCAATCAAATACTCTGCTTTGGCTTCCAGTGCATCTGCAACTGCAAGAAGAGCCTGATTCTTTTCCTCAATTCCCGCTTTTCCAAGCAAAACTGCTGCTTTTTTAGCATTCTTCCCTAATAACTGTAACATCGATTCTTCCTTTCTGCTTTCTCCGCCGCTTTTCCCTTAATGGAACAATCGTTCCATCCGGTTCTTCAATACTTGCGTTATCTAATGCGTTTTGAACAGAAGCACGGATTGCCATAATATATTCTCTACGAAGCATCTGTTGTTCTTTTTTTTCTTCCACTGTCAGACCTTCTTTTTTCGATTTGTGATACAATTCATTGATTCTGGCAATCTTCTTTTCGTCCATACTTTCACCTCTTTTCTAAATATATCATGTTTCGATCAGGCAGACAAGCCTGCATTCTAATCTTCCATTATCGCTGTGTAAAATACGGTTTTTCTTCCAAATATTCCAACAATTTGAAGTTGGTCCGCTTATGTGCCAAAAACAGAGTTCCGATTTCCTCCCCGTCAAAAATCCTCTGTAAATTATCCAGATCATCCGCATTGGTAATGACCATATCCGCCCCCGCATCAGTAACAATGTTTGCTGCAGCGATTTTCGTAATCATTCCTCCCGTTCCGACAGAGGAATGAGAACCTTTTCCCATATTTTCTACTTTTTCATCAATGACTTCGATAACGGAAATCAATTCGGCATCCTTGTTCTGACTTGGATCATCCGTATACAGACCATCAATATCCGACAACAGGATCAACAGATCTGCTCCGACAACTGCAGCTACGACTGCCGATAATGTATCATTATCCCCGAATTCAATTTCTTCCGTAGATACCGTATCATTTTCATTCACAACCGGTATCATGTCCAGATCAAACAGGTTCTCAAATGTATTTTTGGCATTGATTCTGCGAACCTGATTCAGCATCGTTTCCTTTGTTAATAAAACCTGCGCGCTCCCCTGGTTATATTCGGAAAATAATTTCTGATAAACGGCAATCAAACGGCCCTGACCGACCGCCGCACATGCCTGTTTCATCGTCAGACTCCTTGGCTTCCTCGAAAGTCCAAGCGCTTTCATGCCCACACCGACGGCTCCGGAACTTACCAAAACAACGTCTTTTCCGCTGTTATGAATGTCCGTCAGAATACGAACCAGTTTTTCCATCCGCTGAAAATTTAAATTTCCGGTTTCTTCATGAATGATCGATGAAGATCCTATTTTTACAACAACGCGTTTTTTATTTTTAATTCTCTCTCTAAAATTACTCAATTTCCATTCCTCTCTCACGTACAGACGGAGCATACTTTCGAATGACCGCTTCCGCAACTTTTATCCCATCCATCGCTGCAGAAGTAATTCCTCCTGCATATCCTGCACCTTCTCCGCACGGATAAAGCTTTCCGATCTCACTTTCGAAATCATCTCCACGATGGATCCGAACCGGTGACGACGTCCTCGTCTCTACTCCGCTGATCAGCGTATCCGGATCCGCAAATCCATGGATCTTCCGTTCGAATTGATGCATGCCATCTATTATAGCATCAATAATATAGTCCGGTAAACATCTATTTATGTTTCCAAAACAATTTTTCCCTTTCATTGACGGTGAAAACTTTCCAAATGCCTCAGTCACACGATCGCATTCCATATCTTCCAGTCTTTGCACCGGTATTTTCCCATTTCCTTCTAAAAATGCTTTTTCTTCCCATTTTCTCTGGAATTGGACTCCGGCAAGCGGATGTTCCGATCCATAGTCTTCCGGAGTCACATTGACAATCACCGCGCTATTGGAATTTGCCGCCATCCGGTCATGATTGCTCATTCCATTTACTACCAGACGGTTTTCTTCTGAAGATGCATTGACCACATATCCTCCCGGACACATGCAGAAGGAATACACGCTGCGCCCGTTTTTGGCTTTCCCTGTCAGTTTATATGATGCCGTAGGCAAACATTCCTTTGGATAATCCTTTCCGTACTGCGCCTCATTGATCCATTCCCGCGGATGTTCCACTCGAACACCGATCGCAAAAGGTTTGCTGTCCATCGGAACCTTATTTTGATAGAGCATTTCAAATGTATCCCGGGCGCTGTGTCCGATCGCAAGGATCACCGGACCGCATGGCAGCCACGTCTGATCATTCAGGCAAATCTTTTGAATTGTTCCATCCGTGATTTCAATCCCAGTCAGCTTCGTCCGGAAATGAACTTCACCTCCAAGCCGCAAGATTTCTTCTCTCATATTGCAGATCACGTTTCTTAACATATCTGTACCAATGTGGGGTTTATTCGTATACAAAATATCTTCCGGCGCGCCAAACCTTACAAATGTCTGCAGCACATACGAATTTCTTGAAAATTTATCCTTTACGAGAGTATTTAATTTTCCATCAGAAAACGTCCCGGCTCCACCCTCTCCAAACTGAACATTTGACTCCGGATCCAACGTCCCTTGCTCCCAAAACTCCTCGATTGTCTTTACCCTTTTTTCTACCGGCTCTCCCCGTTCAATGATGATCGGAGCATACCCTTTTTGTGCAAGAAGATAAGCGCAAAAAAGCCCGGCAGGTCCCATTCCGACGACAACCGGCCTCGCGTCCATCTGCAGTTCTCCGCTTTGCGGGATTTCATAGTTCTTTTCTTGTACACGGACAATATTTTTATGCCTTTTTATGTACTTTGCCTCATTGCTTAATCGGCAGTCAACTGTATAAATGTATTTTAAGTCTTGTTTCTTTCTTGCATCAATCGACTGCTTACTAATTTTATAAGATGGAACTTTATGAAGCCCCAATATTTTTTTTACTTTCGCATCCAGATCCTCTTTCGAATGGCATATCGGAAGCTTAATCTGTGAAATTCGAATCATACTATACTCCTTCCGGCCAGATAGCCTGATGTCCATGCCCACTGCAGGTTATACCCTCCGCAGGTTCCATCTACATCTAAGATTTCCCCCGCAAAGAATAGCCCCGGTACTTTTTCCGATTCCATTGTATAAGGGGATACCTCTCTTACCGAAACGCCGCCTGCGGTCACCTGGGCAAACTCAAATCCTTTCCATCCGGAAACTTCCAAAGGGGCACGTTTTACTATTTTCCAAAGTCTCTTTTTTTCTGGTTTTGATAAATCCTCCGTTTTCTTTTTTGGCGAAATCTCTGCTTTATTTAATAACGAAAGCGCGAGCTTTAACGGGAAATACCCTTCCAGCCATTGAAGAGCCGATTTAAAATATGCACATTCTGCCATCTGCTTCCAAAAATCGCTCTCTTCCTGTATTTCAGGAAGAAAATCGATATTCAACTCAGCTTTTTTCTTCTTTTTCATTCCATCGATCATATATCTGCTCAATTGAAAGACCATCACGCCGGACACGCCGTATTTTGTAATCTGAAGTTCCCCTTCTTCCTTCGAAACTTCCTTTCCATCCAACAGAGCAGTAATCGTACATTGTGTTCTAACACCAGATGCATCTTTTAAAAAATGCGGTTTTATTTCAAGTGCAGTCAATGCCGGAAACGGTTCCACCAGCCTATGTCCAAATTGCTTCGCCAAGATATATCCCGATCCGTCACTTCCCAGTTTTTCCTGCGCTTTTCCTCCTGTTGCAATCAGCAGATGAAACCCACGAAACTGTCGTTTTTCAGATGAAACAAGAAACTGTCCGGATTTTTTTACCACATGGTCAACCTGGCAGTTACAGACAATTTCAATCTTTAGATGCTGTACCATACAGATCAGTGCATCCGCAACCGAAAAAGCCTGGTTTGAACGTGGATAATAATATCCGTTTTTTTCGATTACCGCCACCCCGATCTTTTGGAAAAATGTAATCGCATCCTCATGATCAAACTGTTCTAACGCAAGAGAGGGAAAATGATTTTGTTCACTTCGAAAACAGGAATCATCATAATAAGAATTCGTAAAATTACATCTTCCGTTTCCCGTCGCCAAAATCTTTTTCCCTAATCGATCCATTTTTTCAATTATGATGACTTTTTTGCCTGACTGAGCAGCAGTGATCGCAGCCATCATTCCGGCTGCGCCGCCTCCAACAACGATCAGATCATAAATCATATTCCAACTCCTTCTATTTCGTCAGAGATTTCTCTTTTGTTATCAGCTGCTGCAGGATTCCAAAAATGCATACACCTCTTCCGGTGAATCAAAAGAAATCTTCTGTTCCACTTCCTGCCTCAATTCTTCACTCATATCTTCTTCACTAATCCCTGTCGTCTCAAAGATTTCATCCCCTTCCAGAATCACAACCTGTCCAGTTCGAACCGACAAATAATAGCGGGAAGTCCCTGCAGAAACACTCGCTGATTCTGTTGTTGTCGTACTAACTGTACTGCCTGCCGGTTCTGCTGAAACAGCAGAATCCGTATCCGTATTACGTAAGATCTGATAACTCAATACCGCAAAATAGAGGCAGACAGCCGTTACGACAATTCCATATACCACTAATACTCTTTGCATTCCTTTCATCTAAAACACTCCTTTTTATTCATTATTCCAGATAAAAGGAAATTCTATTCAATACAAATTACATCAAATGCATTTTTTTGCACAAACGGATTAGTAACGTGCCTTTTGGTATTGTTTTCATCTCTTCCTCCGTCACTGCTCCTGTTTTAACGATTCCAATCATATAGACCACCACCGCTGCAACGATCGCGATCACAACAGAAACTGCATTTCCAAGATAAGAACCAATATGCTGTGTTCCAAGATACGTCAGTTTATAAACCGCCAGTGCTGCTATACCCATAAAGGCGGATGCGATCAATGGTTTCACAAAGGTCTTTTTCCACTCCTGTTTATAGCCGGTACAAGTTGTGATCGACCGCGCATTTAAAATACACATGATCAGTGAGAATACGATCATTGCAATGACAAGTGCATACGCATCTAAATTTGTAAAATACAAAACCGGCACCAAGATCAGGGCCTGTACCAAAACTGCGATCGCAGAATGTTTTACCGGCACATACATTTTCCCCATTCCCTGTAAAATTCCGTTGCTCAATGTTGACAGTCCATAAAAGACAACCGTGATTGAACCGACTGTCAGCAGCTTACCGCCAAGCGCCGTTGCTGTCGGGAACAGCAGGTGAATGATCGGATCTGCCAATACAGTTAATCCAACCGCACAAGGGATCATCACAATCATATTCAGCTTGATCGCACTGTCGATCGTATTTTTTAACTCTTCATAATTTCCAACAACAAAGTTTCCTGAAATATTCGGAACGATCGCGCTCGATAACGCAGAAGCCATCGAAACCGGTACGTTGATCAAAACATTATACTGCGTGCTAAAAATACCATACAGAGCAACAGTATCCAGTTCCTGATATCCTTTTGCGCCCAGAACTACAGAAAAAATGCTCTGATCAATACTTGCACTGCAATTATAGATTGCAGTACTGAAAATCACCGGTGTAATTGTTAAAATCAATATTTTTAAAATACTGAAATACGATTCTACATGCTCTGTTTGGTCACGGCGGATCTGTCTTTTTACTTTCGGACGGTACATCCAATAGAGAACCATACAAAAAGCAAGACCGACAAGAACGCCTGCACCGGTACCAAAGGCACTTCCGGTAGCTCCTGCCGATGCCCGCGCCATTTTTTCCGCATCAGTCACAGCCGTAAATCCGCGTACCATCAGATATGCGGCAACAACACTGACAACCGCATTCAAAAGCTGCTCAATGATCTGCGAAATGGACGTAGGAACCATTGTACTGTGTCCCTGGAAATACCCCCTTAATACACCGAGAATCCCGGAAAAAAAGATAACCGGGGCGAGCACGCGTAGTGCCGGAATTGCTCCAGTTTGTCCAAAAACAAGAGCCGGTGCTCCAAAATAACATACACCAAATCCTACCACTCCTACCACGGCGGCATAGATCAACGCTCCATGGAATATTCTCTGGGCATTTCGATATTCTCCTTTGGCCAGTCTCGCAGAAATGGACTTAGAAACTGCCAGCGGAATACTAAAGGAAGCAATTAACAGAATGATCGTATAAATATTATAGGCATACGAATAATAACCATTGCCGTCATCACCAATAATCTCTCTTAACGGGCTTCGATAAAGGAGACCGATCACTCGACAGAAAATCGATGCTGCTGCCAGGATCGCTCCCTGCATCAAAGCAGAACCTGCACTGTTTCTTTTGTTATCACTCATAATGAATCCCTCGTATAGTGTTTTAACTGTAGTATTTCTTCCTGCTTTTTCTCCATTACCCCTCTCTCATCCGGAACCATATGGTCATATCCCATCAGATGAAGCATGCTGTGTGCAATAAGAAAAGCAAATTCTCTTCTCTGGCTGTGCCCATATTCTTCCGCCTGTTCCTTTACTTTATCCATGGAGATCATAATGTCTCCTAACAATAGTTCTCCGCTTTCCGGATCAAAACAGCCGACACCTTCTTCTTCCAACCAATCAAATGTTCCTGGTTCTTCATATTCCAGCCCCGGAAAAGACAAGACATCTGTCGGACGATCAATGTCCCGATATTCCCGGTTCACCTCATGGATTGTATCATTGTCCACCAGCGTCACACTCACCTGGCATTCATAAGGACAGCCTTCATAATCAAGCGAAGCCTCTACGATTTCACGGATAATCACTTCATAATCAGATAATATTTCTCCCCGATACTCATTTTCAATGATAATACTCATCGTTTTCTCCTGTTTTTCTTTTGTCTGTTTTCGTATTCATCATATGCTGTTACAATTTTCTGTACAAGCGGATGACGAACAACATCCTGACTCGTCAATTCACAGATACCAATATCATCGATCCGGCTCAACACTTTTAATGCTTCTTCCAATCCGGATTTACTGTCGTTTGGAAGGTCTTTCTGCGTCAGATCCCCGGTAATGATTGCTTTGGAACCAAAGCCGATACGGGTCAAAAACATTTTCATCTGGGCTGGAGTCGTATTCTGTGCTTCATCCAGAACGATAAAGGCATTGTCAAGCGTCCGCCCTCTCATATAGGCAAGCGGAGCAACTTCTATCAAGCCTTTTTCCATATTTTTCAAAAAAGTATCCGCACCCATGATCTCATATAGAGCATCATATAGCGGACGTAAATAAGGATCCACTTTACTCTGCATATCTCCCGGAAGAAATCCGAGTTTTTCACCGGCTTCAATAGCCGGTCGGGTCATAATAATCCTATTTACCTCATTGTTTTTAAATGCAGTGATCGCCGCAGCCATGGCCAGATATGTTTTTCCGGTTCCGGCCGGTCCGACTCCGAACACGATCATTTTTTCATTGATCGAATCAATATAATGCTTTTGACCATTGGTCTTTGGTTTTACCGCTTTTCCCTGGATC
Source organism: Candidatus Fimousia stercorigallinarum (assembly GCA_018715775.1). Taxonomy (GTDB): domain Bacteria; phylum Bacillota; class Clostridia; order Lachnospirales; family Lachnospiraceae; genus Fimousia; species Fimousia stercorigallinarum. The sequence continues at coordinate 19,390 of DVKZ01000011.1, forward strand.
GTATGACAGATCACATCATGATCTAATTTGACAACATCCTGCGCCTTTTCTTCCATTGATAATGCAAGCACATAATTGACATTTTGTTCGGTTATTTCATTTCCACGTTTTGATAATTCAAAAAGACTGTTGATCACATCCTGTGCTTTCTTTACATCTTTTTCTTTGCCGATTAATTTTACTTCTCCGCCGCGCAATACAATAGAAATATGCAATGTTTTTTCAATTTTCTTCATATAAGAATCAAACTGGCCGAAAATATTTGCAGCATGTTCTGCCGGCAGACTAAAATCAAATTCAATTAAATTCATTGAAATCATCCTTTTGTTATTTTTATCCTAACTATTCTATCACAAAAGAGAAAACTCCACCAGACAAATCTTATTGGAATCCAAAAAAGCCTTTACCAGGCGACTTCTTCTGTCGGTTTCAATTTTTCTTCCTGCTCTTTCGTCAGATCTCTGATCGACCGGATCTTTCCGATTGGTTCTTCTAATATAAAATATCCTTTTGCTTCACATTTTATATCATTAACGCTGATCTCAATATTATCGCTGAGTACTTTGATCCCTTTTTCTTCAAATTCCCGTATTTTCTTTTCAATCCGGTTCTGCGCTTCTTTGTATGCTTCCTGTTTTCCGTATTCCATTTTTACCGTCTCAAAACGTCTGGTTATTGTCCGTTCAAGATAAAACGGTAAAAAAAATGTTTTTCCAATTTTCAGCGGAATTTTTTCCGTAATCTGATCCATGCCTTCTTCTTGCTTGATCTCCGGCATTAACGGCACTCTTTTTCCACATAAATATGCTGCATATGTATAACTTTTCTTATTCTTATATTCCTTTTTATAGTAGCTCCTCAAAAAAGAACATTCATAAGCAGCCCTTGTTTTTGCCCAGATCGTGCCTTCCGCAATCTCTTTGTGTGTTTCCAGAACTTCATTGCTATCGCTGTAAATATAAATATTACCCGTGATCAGTGTATCCCCTTTTTTCACTTTATCTCCTTTTTGTACGAGCGGTGTTCCATTTTGCGTCACGATAGAAGTAATCACGCCATTTTTAGAAGCAACCAGATCACATGGTTTCGATGCATTATTTTTTGTATTTTTATCTAATGTTTCTTTTATATTGATCGAAAGCCTACAGCCATGCAGAGAACAGGAAACCCAGGCGATTTCATCATAGTGAAGCCGCAGCTGCTCTTCCAGGTCTGCACAATCTACTTTCATTTTTAACGTTCCAAGAGGAATAAATTCTTCATCTACATATTTTATAATATCTTCTTTTGTATAAGATACATTTCCGGATACATCAATTTCCCAGACAAATTGCGATAATCCAAACAATAAAAAAAGACAGAGGAACATTCCGCATAATAACAATTTCCGTTTGCAATATTGGCATAAAAAAAATGGAAGACCGGCCTTCCTGATCACTTTTATATCTGTATTGGTTTTTTTTTGAAGTGTTTCTGATCGTTTTAAGCCATCTTTCATCATATAGCAGACATTATGTCCATGATTCTTTTTAAGATTCCATATTTCAATATTTTGTTTTGCACATAAATTCAAAAATCGTTCTACATGATCCGATTTCAGTTCTATGATCACATAGCCGCTGATCCAATGTTTCAGACTTTGCAATCGTTTCACCAACTTTACATTCGAAATTCAATATCACAAATTGTTCCCTGGAGTCTGATCATATTGTCTATATAACAAAGGATCACAAGACATTCTCCGCTGATGATCACCAACTGATGCTTTCCCTGCAGAATCAGCTTCGTTTCATCATAATTAATGATCCCTCTGAAATTCTCCACTTCTACTTCTCTGTTTCCAATCGTTCTGATCAACACATCACCATAAAGCACATCACCAGACAGCAATAACATGATATTTTCTCTCAAATCCTTTTATTATATGTTATATTCCGGAAAGACAAAATGTATACATAAAAAAACAAAATTTACTCTTTACAATTCTATAGGAGTTGAGGTATAATAATATTCACGGGGCGTGGCTCAGCTTGGTAGAGCGCTTGGTTCGGGACTAAGAGGTCGTGGGTTCAAATCCCGTCGCCCCGATGAACAGATACTTAGAGTTTTCATAGCTCTAAGTATTTTTTTAATTTCTAATTCCCTTACAATCAAAATGATTCACAGGAATCACTCTCCGCATTTTGAATATTTCGCTCGAAAAACAATTGTATACACGAAAAAAAGGTTGACGAATCACAATTTCATGGTATAATTTAAAGAGTGCAATAAAGTGCAATTAAATATACCCAGACAGTTGTATTATGCGTGCACAATTCACAACTGGAGGGAGGTTAGGTGTGAGTCTATGTCAAATGTAATCGTTAAAGAAAACGAAACTTTAGATAGCGCTTTACGCAGATTCAAAAGAAGCTGTGCCAAAGCTGGAATTCAGCAGGAGATTCGTAAAAGAGAACATTACGAAAAACCAAGCGTAAAACGTAAAAAGAAATCTGAAGCAGCACGTAAAAGAAAATTTAAATAATTCACTTAAAAGCGGATATTCGGGATGGATATCCGCTTTCTTTTATGCATATTTACTTCCGCATCTTTGAAGACAAACTAAAAATTCCCTCAGGAAGATCGGGCTTACCATTATCTTCCTGGGGGATTTCTATGAATAATATCATGATATCTAAATTATAACTGTTCTTCCAGAACTTTTGCTGCCTGAGCAAGTGCCTCCGGAATTCCGGCAGGATTTTTACCGCCTGCCTGAGCCATATTTGGACGACCGCCACCGCCTCCTCCGACTAATTTTGCAATTCCACGAATCAGATTGCCCGCATGAGCACCGGCTTTCATCGCTTCATCTGTCGCCATTGCAATCAGATTTACTTTTCCGCCATTATCAGCAGCAATCACAACGACACCCTCACCGATTTTTTCTTTTAATTGATCGCCGAGATCGCGAAGTTTATTCATATCAACATCTTTTACGCTTGTCGCAAGCAGTTTCACACCTTTTACTTCTACGATCTGATCCATAACGTCCCCGAGAGCATCCTGTGCAAGTTTACTCTTCAAGGATTCGTTTTCGCTTTGCAGTGCTTTCATTTCAGACATCAGATGTTCCAAACGTTCCAGAAGATTTGCCGGTTTTGCCTTCACAATAGATGCCGCTTTTTCCACCTCTTCTTCAATCTGATCATAATAAGAGAATACCGCATCAGAAGTAATCGCTTCAATCCGGCGTACTCCTGCTGCTACTCCCGTTTCAGAAATAATCTTAAATGCGGAGATCACACCAGTATTCGATACATGGGTACCGCCACATAATTCAGTAGAAAAATCTCCCATCTTAACAACGCGGACTTCATCACCATATTTTTCACCAAAAAGTGCCATCGCACCTGTCTTTTTTGCTTCTTCTAAAGACATAACCGCGGTAACAACCGGAAGGTTTTCCATGATTTTTTCATTAACAATCGCCTCTGTCTGTGCGATTTCCTCCTTTGTCATCGCAGAAAAATGACTGAAATCAAAACGAAGACGATCTTTATTATTGCTGGAACCCGCCTGCTCTACATGAGAACCTAATACCATACGCAGTGCCTTTTGCAGAAGATGCGTTGCGCTATGATTCTTTGCTGTTTTGCTTCTTTGTTCTTCATCGACTTTCAGGGAAACCATATCGTCAACTTTAAACATACCGCTTTCTACAACACCGATATGTCCGATCTTTCCACCAACTAACTTTTGGGTATCTTCAACACGGAAAACATTGTCGCCTACTGTGATCCGTCCGCTGTCTCCCTGCTGTCCACCGCTTGTTGCATAGAACGGCGTTACATCTGTAATAATTGTTGCTTTGTCCCCAGCCACAATTGCTTCTACCACTTCTTTTTCCGTTGTCAGGGCAAGAATCGTTCCCTGTGCATCTAATCGATTATATCCGACAAAATTAGAAGTAATTGCCGGATCAATCTCTTCGTATACTGTCGCTTCTGCACCCATATAGTTTGTCGTCTTACGGGCTTTTCGTGCTGTTTCACGCTGTTTCTGCATGCATTCCTGGAATCCGTCCTCATCGATCTCGAACCCTTTTTCACCAAGAATTTCTTTCGTCAGATCAAGAGGAAATCCATACGTATCATATAACTTAAATGCATCCGCACCGGCTAATATCTTTTCTCCTTTTTCTGATAATTCCGCCTCCATATCCGCTAAAATTGACAATCCCTGATCAATTGTTTTATTGAATTTATCTTCTTCCTGTGTTAATACTTTTGTAATGAACGCTTTCTTTTCTTCTAATTCCGGATAACCATCTTTCGAAGTTTCGATCACCGTTTTACTCAATTCAGAAAGGAATTTTCCCTCAATGCCCAGAAGACGTCCATGACGGGCCGCACGGCGGATCAGTCTTCTCAGGACATATCCGCGTCCTTCATTAGAAGGCATAATACCATCTGAGATCATAAATGTCGTAGATCGGATATGATCTGTGATCAGACGAATGGAAATATCTTTGTTTTCGTCTGTTTTATATTCTGTATGAGCAAACTCACATACTTTATCGCGCAGTGCCTGGATCGTATCAACGTCAAAAATAGAATCTACATCCTGAACCACAACTGCCAGACGCTCTAATCCCATACCAGTATCAATATTTTTCGTCGCCAGTTCTTCATAATTTCCATGACCGTCATTCTCAAACTGGGTAAATACGTCATTCCACACTTCCATATAGCGGTCGCAGTCACATCCTACCGTACAACTCGGTTTTCCACAGCCATATTTTTCGCCTCGGTCATAATAAACTTCAGAACAAGGACCACAAGGACCTGCACCATGTTCCCAGAAATTATCTTCTTTTCCAAAACGGAAAATACGTTCTGGAGCGATTCCGATTTCTTTTTCCCAAATTTCAAACGCTTCATCATCATCCTCATATACGGAAGGATATAAACGTTCCGGATCCAATCCAACGACATCCGTCAAAAATTCCCATGTCCATGTTATTGCTTCTCTTTTAAAATAATCTCCAAACGAGAAGTTTCCAAGCATTTCAAAGAAAGTACCGTGGCGGGCAGTCTTTCCGACATTTTCAATATCACCGGTTCGAATACATTTCTGACATGTTGTGACCCTTCTTTTCGGTGGTATTTCCTGGCCCGTAAAATAAGGCTTTAACGGAGCCATACCCGCATTGATCAACAATAAACTATTATCATTTTTTGGAACTAATGAAAAGCTGTTCATAACCAAATGGTCTTTGCTTTCAAAGAAATCAAGGAACATCTTTCTTAATTCATTTACTCCATATTTCTTCAACTTGATATCCTCCTTAAAAACATAACAATAGAGAACAGAATATGTTCTCTATCGTCAACGTTATTCATTTCTATTTTTATTTTTTTTCACAGAAATCCCGACTTTTAATCCAACGCCGGCAGCTGCGAGCAATAATATAAATTTAATAAAATAACTGACAAATTCTGATAATAAAGCGTTCATACGCCACCTCCGCTTTTTCTGAACACTAATAATATAGCATATTCTTTACCAAGTGCCAAATATTTTATTCTTCTTCCTGAGCTAATTTTCGGTAAAAGCAAGTACGGTTACCCGTATGACAGGCTGCACCAACCTGTTTTACCTTCGCGAGAATCGTATCATTATCACAATCGATATACAGTTCTCTCACATATTGAAGATGTCCGGAAGTCAGGCCTTTCGTCCAAAGTTCATTTCGGCTGCGGCTCCAATACGTCATAAGTCCGGTTTCCAATGTTTTTTCAAAAGCTTCCCTATTCATATAAGCAACCATGAGCACTTCCTGGTTTTCGTAATCCTGTGTTACGACAGGAATCATGCCATTATCATTTAATTTCAGATCTTCAAATTGAATTCTGCTTTTCCACTTTCCCATTATAAACCTCCTGATCATAAAGATCCTTTTGTCGACAAAACATCTGTAATTCTCGGATCATGTTTTGTTGCCTGATCCAGTGCTTTTGCAAATGATTTATATGCGCCTTCAATGATATGATGCGCATTGCCGTCATTCGATAGCTGCTTGATATGTAGATTCATGCCACAGGAATAAGATACTGCATAGAAAAATTCTTTCACCATCTCCGTATCGTAACCGCCAACGCGTTCTGCCTGAAATTTCATATCGGTCACAAAATACGGTCTGCCCGATAGATCGAGCGCACAGAGAATCAGAGATTCATCCATTGGAAGGATACACGATCCATATCTTACGATCCCTTTTTTATCTCCGATCGCTTTCTTGATACATTCCCCCAGAACAATTCCCGTATCTTCAATCGTATGGTGACAGTCCACTTCCAAATCGCCGTCTACGATACATTTCAGATCAAAAAATCCGTGTTTTGCAAAGCTGTTCAGCATATGGTCAAAAAAACCGATTCCTGTATTGACTTCCGCTTTTCCGGATCCATCGATATTGATCATCATTTCAATTTTGGTTTCACTTGTAATTCGTGTTATCGATGCTGTTCTGTTCATATGCCTGATACCCTATACCCTTTCTTACTGTTCTTCAAATCTGACTTTGATCGAATTTGCATGTGCCGTTAACTGTTCCACCTCCGCAAATGCTTCAATATCCTTATGGATCGGTTCCAGGGCCTCTTTCGAATAGTAAATAATGCTGGACTTTTTAATAAAATCATCTACGCTTAGAGGAGAGAAAAATTTTGCCGTCCCATTCGTTGGAAGTACATGGTTTGGTCCGGCAAAGTAATCGCCGAGCGGTTCAGAACTATATTCTCCGATAAAGATCGCGCCTGCATTGCGGATCTTTGTCATAACATCAAATGGATTTGCCGTTACCACTTCTAAATGTTCCGATGCGATCGCATTGACTGTTTCAATTGCCTGATCCATAGTTTCAGCCACAAGCAGGTAGCCGAATTGATCCAGGGATTTTTGAATGATTTCTGCTCTGGACAGCTCTTTTAAAAAACCTTCAATCTCTTTTTCTACTTCTTTTGCAAACGCCTCGCTCGTCGTAACTAAAATCGCACTCGCAAGCTCGTCATGTTCTGCCTGTGACAGCAGATCCGCCGCAACATAACGAGGATTTGCCGTTTCATCTGCAAGTACCGCAATTTCACTCGGACCGGCAATGGAATCAATGCTCACATTTCCATATACTTGTTTTTTCGCAAGCGCAACGTAAATATTTCCGGGTCCGACGATCTTATCAACCTGAGGGATCGTTTCCGTTCCATATGCAAGTGCTGCAATCGCCTGAGAACCCCCAACTTTATAAATAATATCCGCACCGGCTTCTTTTGCCGCAACTAACGTATTCGGATTGACTTTTCCATCTTTTCCGGGAGGAGTAACCATAACGATCTTTTCCACTCCGGCAACTTTTGCCGGTACAATATTCATCAATACCGAAGATGGATATGCCGCTTTCCCGCCCGGCACATAAACGCCGCAGGATTCTAACGGCGTCACTTTCTGTCCAAGCATCGTTCCGTTTGGTTTGGAATCAAACCAGCTGTACTGCTTTTGTTTTTCGTGATAATCACGAATATTCACAAGTGCCTTCCGGATGATCTCAATGAATCGATCTTCCACAATATTGTACGCTTCTTTAATCTCTTCCTCCGTAACGAGCATCTGCTCTGCCGTCAGATCGCATCCATCAAATTTCTTTGTATAGGATAAAACTGCCTGATCTCCGTTTTCCTTTACATCATTGACAACTTCTGTCACTGCAGATGCATATTGATCATAATTATTCGGACTTCTTTTTAATAAATCCGTTAAAATTGTCTTAATTGACTCATCTGTAACCTTTATCAGTTTCATGATCTATTTCCCTTCTTTTTCCTTCGTCAGCTTCTTCAGATCTGTAATAATCTTCTGGATCCTCTCCTGCTCCATCTTAAAACTTACCTGGTTTACAACCATTCGTGCAGATAATGGACAAATTTTTTCTAATACCTGAAGACCATTTTCTCTCAACGTCGTTCCTGTTTCTACGATATCAACGATCACTTCTGCCAGACCGACGATCGGAGCTAGTTCTACCGATCCATTTAATTTAACAATCTCAACCGTCTGAAGTTTTTTGTTATAAAAATAGTCCTTGGCAATATTCGGATATTTTGATGCAACATGGATTAATTCGTTGTGCTCTAAATATTTCCTTGCCGATTCCGGCCCACACACGCACATATCACATTTACCGAATCCAAGATCCAGCACTTCAAACAACGTTCTTCCTTCTTCTAAAATCGTATCTTTGCCTACCACCCCAATATCAGCGGCACCATATTCTACATAAGTCGGAACATCAGAGGCTTTTGATAAGAAAAATTTGAGTTTTAATTCTTCATTGACAAAGATCAACTTTCTTGTTTTCTCGTCTTTCATCTCCTCACATGTGATTCCGATCTCTTCCAGCATAGCCATCGCTTTTTTCGCCAGACGGCCTTTTGCCAATGCAAATGTTAAATATCTCATTTTCCTTTTATCCCTTCAATTCTTTCATATACTTCTTCTACGCTGCTCATCTTTTCAAACTTCTTCGTTTCTGTCGTGATCAGCCAGATCAGATCTTCACTCTCAAAATAGCAAATGCAGTCCATTCCTTCTTTTTCAGCAATTTCAAAATAATGATCGAATGGTTTGCCTTGGCGCAGATGCATCACTTCACAGGCAATTCCATGTTTGCGATACTTATCTGCAAGTTTGACAGCCGCCGGATAAGCGCCGTCACGATAGATGATCATACGTCTGTCACTTTTATTTTCAATAGGAATCTTCTGGCTGCGCATTGCAAGAAGCAGTTCATCTACATTTATTGCAAATCCAATTGATGGCGCATTTTTTCCAAACTGTGCAAGAAGACTGTCATAACGTCCTCCCTTGATCACAGCATCGCCGGTTCCATATGTATAACCCTTAAAGATAATTCCGGTATAATAATTATAATTATGCAGCATGCCAAGATCAAAACTGACATATTTATCATATCCGTAAATGGATAAGATCCGATATACATTTTCCAAATGTTCTACCGCGCGGCATGCCATCTGATTGCACGTCAGGTTTTTCGCTGTTTCTAAGATGTCAACACCGCCGTATAATTCAGAAAACTTCAGGATTACCTGTTTCCCTTCTTCTGAAATCTCTGTTCCCGCAATAAATTCTTCCATACCGAAAAAGTTCTTATTCCGGATCAGCTCACGCAGACGTTCTTCCTCTTCTTCTTTAATATGAAACTCATCGACGATTCCCTGGTAAAACTCCACCTGTCCGATATCCACTGTAAAATCCTCTATTCCAACCGAAAGGAATGACTCAATCGCCATGGCAATCATCTCCGCATCGCCGCCGGCACTGTTGTCATTAACGAGTTCTGCACCCAGTTGTGTCGTTTCTTTTAATTTTCCCTGATAGCTGGAGTTATTGATAAAGGTATTTCCCTTATAACACAAACGAATCGGTAGTTCTTCTTCCTCATAATACTTCGCAACACATCGTGCGATCGACGGAGTCATATCCGGACGAAGGACAAGAGTATTCCCTTCTCTGTCAAAAAACTTATACATCTCTTTCGATGAAACGGATCCCTTATCCCGGTTAAAAATATCAAAGAATTCGAACATCGGAGTTTGAATTCTCTTATATCCGTATAACTTTAATACTTCCAGCAATTGTTCCTCAATTTTTATTTTTTGGTTATATTCACCATCATAAATGTCACGTACACCTTCTGGTGTATGAAGCAATTTTTTATTCATGTTCGGTCCTTTCTCTTCATGGACATTCTGATTTTTACACAATACGCCCATGTTATTCTATCTCTATCACGATAGTTTAGCACAAGTACGAAAAAAACTCAACTAACAATCAGTTGTCATTTCCCAATTATTAGTGTTATACTGGACACTAGAGAAAAATAAGGAGGTGTCCTATGGCATTAGACGGACTTGTTATTTCCAATCTAAAAAAAGACTGTCAGGAACATCTGACCGGCGGCCGTATTTATAAAATCTATCAGCCGGAATCCGATGAACTGACTCTGATCATAAAAAACAATCGCGCTACTTATCGACTGCTTCTTTCAGCTAACGCCAGCCTTCCGCTGGTCTACCTGACGACGACAGCAAAAAATAATCCCGTTCAGGCGCCAAATTTCTGCATGCTTCTTCGAAAGCATATCCAAAACGGCCGGATCACCAGAATTGAACAACCGGGATTTGAACGTATTTTAATATTTACGATTGAACACTTAAATGATCTTGGAGATTTGTGTCAGAAAAAACTCATTATCGAGATTATGGGAAAACACAGCAATATTATTTTTGTCGATAATCAAAATCAGATTATCGACAGCATTAAACATATTTCTGCGCAGATCAGTTCTGTCCGCGAAGTCCTTCCCGGAAGAACGTATTATCTGCCTCCATCCCAGGGAAAAATTTCTCCATTTAAAGCGGATTTGAATTACTTTACAGAAACCATTTTTCAAAAACCTGTCTCCGTATGCAAAGCCATATACACATCGATCACCGGTATCAGTCCTCTGATCGCCAATGAGCTTTGCTACCGTGCCGGAATCGACGGAAATGATGCCATTTCTTCATTATCCGATGAGCAGACCGCACGCCTGTATGGAGAATTTGTCCGGTTGGTCAGTCAGATCGAACAGGGTGCATTTGAACCAAATATCCTGCTTCATAAGGAAGAACCGATTGAATTTTCCAGCATCCGCCTGACGTCTTATCCAAATTGCCGGACGGAGGTATATTCTTCGATCTCAGAGGTACTACAATCCTACTATTCAATGAAGGATAAAATTACACGGATCCGTCAGAAATCTGCTGATCTTCGAAAAATCATCAGCACATCGTTAGAGCGCGCAACAAAGAAATATGATATTCAGATGAAACAGCTGAAAGATACAGAAAAACGGGAAAAATACCGTATTTACGGAGAGCTGTTAAATACGTATGGTTATCACGCTCAACCCGAAGCAAAAAGCATCACCTGTTTCAATTATTACACAAATGAGGAAATCACAATCCCTCTCGATCCGACAAATTCTGCTCTGGATAATGCAAAAAAATATTTTGCCAGATATAATAAATTAAAGAGAACGTATGAAGCACTCTCATCATTAACTTTAGAAACCAAACAGGAAGTGGAACATTTGGAATCCATCAACAATGCCCTGCAGATCGCATTGGATGAAGAAGATCTAGTAGAATTGAAAGAAGAGTTAATGGAATTTGGCTATATCAAACGCCGAAAAGGTAACCAGAAAAAAACAAAATTCCGTTCCAAACCGCTTCATTATATTTCCAGCGACGGTTATCATATGTATGTCGGAAAAAATAACTATCAGAACGAATCTCTGACTTTTCAGTTTGCAACCGGAAATGACTGGTGGTTCCACGCAAAACAAATGGCCGGATCTCATGTGATCGTAAAAGTTCCAAACGGCGAAGAGCTGCCGGATCAGACATTCGAGGAAGCAGGCCGGCTCGCCGCGTATTATTCCAAAGGGAAATCCAATCCAAAAGTTGAGATTGATTATACACAGAAAAAGCATTTAAAGAAAACACCTGGCGGGAAACCGGGATTTGTCATTTATCATACCAATTATTCACTGATGAGCGAACCCGATATCCGTCAAATAGAAAAAGTGGATTAGCTGCCTAATCCACTTTTTAAAATCATAATTACATCAAATGATACAGTTCTTCATATTCCTTTGCGGAATGATCCCAAGAATAATCCATCTCCATGCCACGCTGTACGATACCATTCCAATCTTCCGGTGTTTCATAATAAACTTTTACTGCATACTGGATCGTATAGAGCATTTCATGTGCATTATAATTTGAAAAACTGAATCCATTGCCGGTTTTTGCATATTCATCGTATGCTTCTACCGTATCTTTTAATCCGCCTGTCTCACGAACGATCGGAACCGTTCCATAACGAAGTGCCATCAGCTGTGTCAGTCCGCATGGTTCAAATAAAGACGGAACCATCAAAGCATCCACTCCAGCATAGATTTTCTTTGACAGTGCATCGGAATACAGGATATTTGCAGATACTTTATCCGGATATTGGGAAGCATAGTAACGGAACATATTTTCATACTTCGGATCTCCGGTACCTAATACGACAAATTGCAGATTCTCACTGCAGATTTCGTTCATCACACGGTCAACAAGATCTAATCCCTTCTGATCCGTCAAACGTGAAATGATTCCGATCACAAACTTATCCGGATCAACCGGAAGTCCGACTTCTTTCTGAAGATCCATTTTATTCTCACGTTTTGCCTGAACAACAGTTTCTTTATCATAGCAGGCAGCAATCTGTTTATCTGTTAACGGATTGTAAGAATCGTAATCGATGCCATTAACAATACCAAACAGATCTTCTTTTCGATATCGCAGCAACGGATCCAGCTGCTCTCCGAAAAACGGTGTCTGAATCTCCTGTGCATAGGTCTCACTTACCGTCGTAACTTTATCTGCGTATGTGATACCGCCTTTGAGCATATTTCCATTTCCATTTGTTCCCATCTTATCTTCTGTAAACAGATCAGAATGGAGACCGGTCAGATCCATCATTCTTCCGGAATCCGTGATTCCCTGAAATCTGAGATTATGAATCGTCATAACAGTTTTGATATTCCGATAGAAATTCTGATTTGCAAAAGCTGTTTTTAAGAATACCGGAACAAGCCCCGCCTGCCAGTCATGACAGTGGATAATATCCGGCTTAAAATCAATCACTGGCAGAATTGATAACGCAGCCTTAGAGAAATAACAGAATTTCTCAATATCTAAATACATATCCCCGTACGGTTTATTTCCTGTAAAATAATACAAATTGTCAATAAAATAGAATGTAACACCATCATATACCAATTCTTTAATGCCAACATATTGTGTACGCCATGATAAATCCATATAGAAACTCGAGATATCTGTCATAGCATCCCTGAATTTATTCGGAATACATGTATAATTTGGTAAAACAACTCTTACATCATATTCATCTTTATCAAACGTCTTTGGCAGAGTTCCGACAACATCCGCCAGTCCACCAGTCTTAATAAATGGTACGCTCTCCGATGCAACAAATAATATTTTCTTCATACCTTCGTCCTCCTACGTGATATGTATCATTATATCATTGTACAAAAAATAATA
>DVKZ01000001.1 GCA_018715775.1 Candidatus Fimousia stercorigallinarum
CTACTCCTAAAACATCCATTACATCCTTGACATTGTAAATCTGCTTCAAATCATCACCTCCATTTTTATTCATTCATATACCTGCCACGGTAGTTATTGTTCCTGTAATTCTTTAATATTCACACCTAAGGCCTTCGCAATTATGCGACCCGTACGATCTGAACAGCTGCGACCGTTTTTTATGCCGTTTATCGTTGTCCTAGAAAGTCCAGTTATTTCAGAAAATTTTTTCTGCGTCAAATCCCGCTTCAGTAAAGCAATCGCGAACTTCTCTCTATTGATCCTCATCCTCTCACCCCCCTTACAAACATTTTGTTTGTATTCATAATAACACAATCTTTTTGTTTGTTCAATACTTTTCACAAACTTTATGTTTGTATTTTGTCCGTGCACATGATATAATTTATATAGAGGTGATAGTATGAGTTTCAAGGATCGGCTAAAAAGCGCCAGAAAAAGAGCCGGATACACGCAGGCCAAACTTGCCGAAAAAACAGGTCTTGCGACTGGCACAATACAAATGTATGAACTTGGTTCGAGGAAACCTACAATAAAAACCTTGGCTAAAATAGCTAAGGCGTTAGATGTGGGATATTCATTTACTAAAGACGGCAATCCATATTTTTATACTTTTGTAGACACAATTGAGCCTTTGGATAGCAAAAATAATATATTTAATGAAGAACAATGGTTAGATGCTAAGAATGATAGTGGAATGAGCATAAAAACTTTTGAAATAAAAGAAAAGAGCGGGAAAATATTCAATCCCGACACAAACACTTATGATAACCACACCGAAAAGGTTATTGATTTAACTGACGAGGCAAAGCTTATTGATAGCTATAATAGTCTAAACAAAATAGGAAAAAGGGAAGCGATCAAAAGAATTGAAGAGATGTTATACGTTCCCGAATATCAAACAGATGACAATTAGATAGTCCAAAATCGGACACACCAAAACAGACAAAACAGGCTTAAAATATCATTTATTCATTCATATACCTGCCACGAAAAGAATGAAAGGAATGATAAAATGCCAACATATAAAGACAAGAAAACGGGTTTATGGTTCTGCAAATTTTACTATACAGACTATACAGGAAAAAGAAAACAGAAGAAAAAAATGGGATTTAAGCTTCAAAGAGAAGCAAAAGAATGGGAGCAGAATTTTCTGCAGTCAAAACAGGGTTCCATGGATATGACCGTTCAGGCTTTTGCAGATATATATCTGGAAGATATGAGCAATCGGTTAAAGGAAATATCCGTAAAATCTATGAAAAACCGGATAGATAACTATGTTCTTCCATACTTTGGGAATACTCCAATGAATGAAGTTACACCAGTTATGGTCAGAAATTGGCAAAATGACATATCAAAAGCCGATGTAAAACGCGGTACTGGAAAACTAAAGCCAACATCTTTACGACTGATCGACTCAACATTGACTGGTTTATTTTCCTATGCCGTCAATTATTATGGTCTGTCCAGCAATCCATGTAAGCAAGCCGGAAATATCGGATCACTTAAGCCGGAAAAGGTGCAGTTTTGGACTTTGAAAGAATTCAAGAAGTTTATCTCGTGCATTCCAGCAGAAGATATTACGAATATCACTATCTTTACCACGCTGTTTTATACCGGTATCCGCGTAAGTGAATTATTGGCCCTAACGCCGGCAGATATTGATATAACCAATCATCATATCAGCATTACGAAAAACTACCATCGAATGAACAGAAGAGACGTGATTACGCCACCTAAGACTAAGAAAAGCATTCGGTCAATATCAATACCGCCATTTTTGGTCAAATTGCTAAAATCCTACATGGGGCATTTATATGAACCTGATCAGGATCAGCGGATATTTACCTGCACAAACAGAACTATACTCAATTATCTAAAAAAGTATGCTGATCTGGCAGGAAATAAGCAGATAAAGGTTCATGATCTAAGGCATTCTCATGCCAGTATGCTGATCGAGATGGGCTTCTCCCCGCTGATGATCGCAGAAAGATTAGGACATGAAGACGTGAGTACAACGCTGAACCGATATAGCCATTTATACCCCAGCAAACAACAAGAAGTAAGCACAAAATTAGAAGAAAATAAAATTATAGTACCTTTTTAGTACTTTGAGAACAGAAAAAACCCCCAGAAACCGCTCAACCAAAGCATTCCTGGGGACTTTTTCAAATATAAAACACTAATAAGAAAAAACGGGTATACCCTAAAAGTGAATGTGCAAATGACACACACTATCAGATATACAATAGCCTGTGACTCGGTGACTTATAAAAATGAAAGTGTGTGTTAGGGGTTTTTCCGAATCACTTGCTACATAGTCATTTTATAATATGACTTCTCGTTTGTCAATCATTAATGCTAAACATATTTCCCTTTTTATCTATTGATTTTTTCTATGAATTAATCACCATTCATAGTGATGAAGCTGACCTTCCATCTGAAAATGACTGAAATTCTGCTGACGAAGCGCTTCATAAGTAACGATTGCCACAGAATTTGACAAATTCAAAGAGCGTATTTCCGGCAGCATCGGAATCCGGATGCAGTTTTCCTTATTCTCCAATAAGATTTCTTCCGGTATGCCCGCGCTTTCTTTTCCAAACATGATATAACACCCATCTTCATACTGAACATCGGTATACGTCTGTTTGGATTTCGTTGTTGCCATATAAATCTTTGCACCGGGATTTTTCTCCAGAAAGTCCTCATAATTCAAATAAATACGGACATCTAATTTATCCCAGTAATCAAGTCCTGCTCTTTTAATTGTTTTATCATTGATCCGAAACCCGAGCGGCTCGATCAGATGGAGGACGGAACCTGTCGCTACACAGGTCCGCCCGATATTTCCTGTATTGGCCGGCATTTCCGGCTCATGTAAAACAATATTTAACATGCTATCTCTTCTCTCTTAATCTCGTAATAAAACGTTCGATTCTCTGCAGCGCTTCTTTTAACTCCTGGATCGAATATGCATAAGATATACGGATAAAGCCTTCCCCGCATTTGCCAAATGCACTTCCCGGTACTACAGCAAGCTGCTCTTCTTCCAGAAGTTTCATGGCAAAGTCATCCGAACTCATTCCAAATTCTCTGATCGAAGGAAACATATAAAATGCCCCTTTTGCTTCAAAACAATCCAGTTTCATCCGCTCAAAGGCCTTTAACAGATAACGGCGGCGCTGATTATATGCTTCACGCATCTCATCCACTTCATCGTCACAATCCGTCAATGCCTGGATTGCCGCATACTGACTCACCGTAGGAGCTGCCATGATCGCAAACTGATGGATCTTTACCATCTGACGCATGATTTCTCTCGGTGCAAGCGCGTATCCAAGCCTCCATCCGGTCATGGCAAATGTTTTTGAAAATCCACTGATCACAATACTTCTTTCCTTCATATCCGGAAAGGCCGCAATGCTGTAATGACTGCTTCCGTAAGTAAGTTCCGAATAGATTTCATCCGACACAACAAGAATATCTTTTTCTTTTATGTAATCCGCTATCGGTTCTAATTCTTCTTTTGTCATGATCGCACCGGTCGGATTATTCGGGAAACACATAATAATTGCTTTTGTCTTGTCAGTAACCACAGAATCTAATGCTTCAACTGTTAGTTTAAACTCGGTATCCACGCTCAAATTCAAGTAAACCGGCGTTCCTCCTGCCAGAATCACACAAGGTGCATACGATACGAAGCACGGCTGTACAATGACAACCTCATCTCCCGGATTCAGGATCGAACGAAAGGCAATATCAATTGCTTCACTTCCGCCAATCGTGATCACGCATTCTTTCATATCATAATGAAGATCATATTTTTTTGCTGCATAATCACAGACAGCCTGCCGGAGCTCCGAAAGACCGGCGTTCGACGTATAGAACGTTCTTCCTCTTTCCAGTGAATAAATGGCTTCTTCCCGAATCTTCCATGGTGTATCAAAATCCGGTTCTCCTACACCAAGGGAGATCGCTTCCGGCATTTCACTTACAATATCAAAAAATTTACGGATTCCAGATGGTGCAATATTTACGATTTTATCTGATAAAACGTCCTTTCTCATTACGGAGTCACCACCATTCGTCTGTCAGCTGGTTCAGTCAGCACTTTACCATGCTCTTTGTATTTCTTTAATACGAAATGTGTTGTCGTACCAATGACTGCATCGATCACAGCCAGACGATTAGAGGTAAAATATGAGATCTCTTTTAATGTCTTTCCTTCCAGAATGACCATCAGATCGTAGGTACCGGACATCAGATATACGGTTTTTACTTCCGGATAATTATAGATTCGTTCTGCGATCTTATCAAATCCGTAGCTTCTTTGAGGAGTCAGACGGACTTCGATCATTGCGGTAACACGCTCATCCACATCAACTTTGTCCCAGTTGATCAAAGTTGTATAGCCGCAGATAATATGTTCTTCTTCCATCTCTGCAACTGTTTTTTTAATTGTTTCAAGATCTGTATCGAGCATATCTGCCATATCCTGAAAATCAATTCTTCCGTTTTTATCCATTAATTTCAAAATTTCATTTCTTAAATTCATACCGTTCTCCTTCCCATTTATGCTTTTATAAAACTTTATATATTTCATCTGATTTCGGAGGCTCTAAAAAACCTTCCTCATCTTCACGCACTATGATTTTCTTCTGATCTTTTGTTGTTTTTCCTATCACACTTGCCGGCACGCCGGCGGCCTTGAAGACCTCCGCCAATTCGTAACCCTTATCTGCCGTGATCAAAAGACTTCCTCCGGAAAACAAGCGGTATGGATTAAGATCATAAAATTCGCAGATCTCTACCGTCTCCTGCCTGATCGGAATTTTCTCTAAAACTACCCTCATACCGATACCGGCTGCGGAAGTAAGTTCCCAAAGTGCTCCATAAATCCCGCCTTTTCGGGCGTCATGCATAGCGCTGATCCCAAACTCTGCAGCGATCTTCGCTTCTCGGAAAACAGAGATTCCCCGAATCATTTCTTTTGCCTGGGAAATAAAGTCGCTGCTATAGTGTGTGAGCAGTTCTTCTTCTTTTGCCCTCGCGATCAGAGCCGTTCCCTCCATCGCCCCATACTTCGTCATTACAAGATCCTGCCCCGGTCTGGCATATTTCGCCAGATATAAGTGCTCCGGAGCAATTCCGATCCCTGTCATCGTAACGATTGGTTTACTGACGGCCGCTGTATTTTCCGTATGACCGCCCAATATGGCAATAGAATAGTCATTGCAGGCTCTTTGCATATCCCGTATCATCTGCTTTAACTGCTGTTCTCCGACATCCAATGGTATCATAATAGATGGAAGGACTGCAACAGGATCGGCTCCTGATGCCGCCAGATTATTTACGGCTGTATGAACAGCACGTGAACCGATATCTTCGATATCGCCGATCACCGGATTGACCGTACAGGTGCATAGCTGATGAGGCGGCAGATCCAATACGCCGCTGTCACCTCCGATTCCGGGTCCTTCTACAACCATTCCTTTATTCTGTTTTATCAATTTCAGAATCGAACGCTTTAATACGGATTCCGGAACTTTTCCCTGCTTCATGTTTTCACCTGCTGTCTGTTATTCTTCTTCTGTACTTTTTGATGTATTCACGTCGTTTTTCTGAGTCGTTGTCTGTTTGCTCGCCTCTGTTGTCGCTGCCGTTGTTGCAGTTGTCTGTTTACCTGCTTCTGTTGTTGAAGCATCGGTCTTTTCTGTCGTCTCTTTCTTTTCTTCTTGCTTTTTCGTTCCAACAGCTACTGTTGTTGGAGTAGCGTTATACGTACTGCTGTTTACTTTTGTTCTCTCTGTTTCTTTTCCATCAACGTAAACGATTTTCCAAAGCTCTGCAACATAGCCGGTTGTTCCGTATTCTCTTACAACCGTCTTACCTTCTTCTAGTGTCGAATCCTTTACCTCTACCTTGCTCGGCGATTTTACGGAAATTGTCTTAGACTGGAATTCAATTGTACGGTTTTCATCCCTTGTTTCCTTGCCGTAGATCGTAAAAGCAATTGTTCCGCCGCCGGCTTTTCCTTCTATATAAATCGGGGTATCTGTATTATTTTCAAACTTCAGGTCTTTTGTCGTACCTGCAATCGCTGCATCAGCAGATAACGGTACATAGTGAACCGTCATGGAATGATTGAATCGCTCTGTAACATTCAATTCCGCTCTTATCACCGCATTATATAAAGTTGTGGATACCTGACAGATTCCTCCGCCATAAGTTTCTACCACCTTACCACTTGCATAAGAAGGTGCTGTATAATAACCGTTATCTGCGGTAAATGGCTGTACTAATTTATAGACAGACAAGGATTCTCCCGGATAAAGAGTAGTTCCATCGATCAATTCACATCCTCTTTCGACATTCATTCTTCGATTAGAAGAAGAGGACGCATAAGAAGTAGAATACGTACCCAGCACATCTTTTACTTCTTTTAAATCATCTGCCGTATATTTCGGTTTTTCTTCTTCTACACTGACTTCAATGGACATGGCCTTTTTATCCCAGGCGGATACATGATCACAAACTGCTTTTACAGACTCATCATATTCAATCTGCTGTCCGGACTTTGCATCAATAACCTCGAATTCTCCATTCTTTCTTTCTAATGATGCATTCTGCATTTTTATGATCAGTTTTTTCTCATAAGTCTCCAGCAGACTTTTCGCCTGTTCTTCTGTAATCGTTGTCTCCAGATTGATCACATCATTTGACTTCTTTAACTTACAGATTTCAATAAATCTGGAGAACAGATTTCCGTCTCTGCCCGCTCCATACGCATCTTCGACTGCTTTTTCGCCATTAAACTCAATTCCTGCTTTTTCCGCAGAGATGGATTTAGACTTTTCACCTGCTTTTAAAGTAATCTTCACATCTTTGGTTTCTTCTATATAAGTATCAATTGCCTTTTTTGCTTCTGCCTGTGTCATTCCGCCAACATAGACTGTATCAATGTATACATTATCTAAAATTTTATCTCCGCTGGAAGCAGAGCGCACAACCCCAAACATCCCTGCAACCATAATGACAACAAAAATTACAATTGGTGCAATGATCATTTTTTTATGCTGTTTCATAATTCCCATACTCCTTTTTTATCCCTTTATTTATAATGCTAAAAATGCAGATGACAGCATAGAAAGTACCATCATCGCAATCAAAATAACTGCTAAAACTGTAGCAATGATCTTTCTTCCTTTTGGACCCATTTTAATTCATCCTTCCATATTTTAATATGATCTGATCAATATATTTCGAAGCATCTCTTTTTGTCAATGTATCAAAAGCGATATTGACTTTTATTTTATGATATTTTACTAAATGATTCAAGTACTGCTTTTGTTTTTCTGTAGCCGGAGATGTTTTTTTTGGTTTATATTGCAGCTGTTTTGCTTCAAAGATTTTTGTCTCTCCCGGAAATTGCTGCTGCATCTTCTCATATACGATCACGGTTGCCAGGGCGTCGTGATATGCTCTATGAGCAGCTTCGTTCACATAGTGATAATAGCTGCACAGACTACCGAGACTTTTGCTTTTCACTTCTTCTTTCAGCAATACTTTTGCAATCTGAAAGGTATCCATCCCATATTTTTCAAATGAAAGCCCAATGCAGCTCATTGCGCGCTTCATAAAACGATAATCAAACATAATATTATGTCCGAGCAACGGATATCCGTCACAAAAATCATAAAATTCCCGGATCACCTCTTCTTTTTCCCGTCCCCGCTCCACCAGTTTCTGATCGATACCAGTCAATTCTACAATCTGATCCGGAATCTCCCGATGTGGATTAATCACCTGATTATACTTTCCAACAATCTTATGGTTACGGATCTTAACCGCTCCGACTTCAATAATCTCATCTGTCTCTTCTGATAACCCGGTCGTTTCCAGGTCAAATGCCACATATTCGTACATCCGTTATACCTCACATGACGGGCAGACTTTCTGAAGCGTACATTCGCCACATTTCGGACGACGGGCGATGCATACGTTACGCCCGTGGGTAATGATCTGGATATTATACAAGATCCACTGTTCTTTCGGCAGCTTGTCCATCAGATCATACTCGATCTTGACCGGATCATTTTCTTTTGTCAATCCAAGCTTCTGAGAAATCCTTTTGACATGCGTATCAACCACAATGCTCGGTTCCCTGTAAATGTTTCCGCGGATTACATTTGCCGTTTTCCTTCCAACGCCTGCCAATCCCGTTAACGCTTTTATATCCCGCGGAACTTCTCCATCATATTCTTCTATTAATTTTTTCGCACACGCAATAATATTTTTTGCCTTATTTTTATAAAATCCGGTAGAATAAATGTCCCTCTCCAGTTCTTTTTGATCTGCATTGGCAAAAGCCTCTAAATCCGGGTATTTAACGAACAGATCCTTTGTTACCTGATTCACCCGTTCGTCCGTACACTGTGCGCTTAGGATTGTCGCGATCAACAACTGCCATGGCGTTTCATAGTTCAGATAACATTTATATTCCATCGAATATGTTTCATTTAATATTCTGCAAATTTCTAAAATTCTTTCTTTTTCCATTCTTATTCTATTCCTTTTATTTCCCATACATGGGCATCATAGGTAAGTGGATCGCGATTATGATAGTTAAACAACGCCCACCACTCTCTTTTTTCATAGGTATCCATGTCAATCATAAATTTTTCAATATGAGTATACGCTGCTGCCTTTTTCGAATTATACGGCTGCATTTCCGGGAAATACTTTCCGGTACTGTCCATACGATAAAAAGCAGTTGCTTCTTTCTTTTCCAATGCCGTTGTATTCGTCCAGGCCGGGCGCTTTTTAATATTTTCCCGCAAATACAGATCGTAAATCAAAAGCTGCTTTAACACATCTTCATCCGCCTCCGGATACGTCTGCAAAGTAAAATTCATCAAGAGCTCATAGTAAAATAGACGGGCATGTTTTACGCCCACCGCATTATGCTGATTATAATATACTGCAAGCTGTTCAAAAAATACAAATGGCGTTTTTGCAAATGTCATCACATACGGAAGACTCTTTGTATACTGTGCACTGTTATAATACCGTTCCACCATATCTTCGATTTCCTTCAACCTCAAAATGTCATCGTAGGAAATCCATTTTGTGCAAAGCACTTCATATGGTGCATGACTTCCATACATGATCTCATAATCTTTCTGCTTTTCATGCATATAAGAACCTTTTAATACTTTTAAAAAGCCGAGCTGAAGCTGATCCGGTTTCATCGCAAATACATCGTTAAATGATTTCTGAAATTGATCATAATCCTCATATGGAAGTCCTGCGATCAGATCCAGATGTTGATGGATATTTCCAAGGGCTTTTACTTTTGCAACGACATCCGCCAGTTTTTCCAGATCCATTACGCGCCGGATTTCCCGAATTGTCTGGCCGTGCGTTGACTGCACGCCGATTTCCAATTGGATCAAACCCGGTCTCATCTTCCGAAATAATGCAATATCGCTCTCATTTAACAAATCCGCTGCTATTTCAAAATGAAAATTTGTAATGCCATTGTCGTGTTCCGTAATATAATTCCATATATGATGTGCATGCTTCCGATTGCAGTTAAATGTACGATCTACAAATTTCACCTGAGCAACTTTATGATCCAGGAAAAACTGCAGTTCTTCTCTCACAAGCTCCCAGCTGCGGAAGCGCACCCGCTCTCCGATCGACGATAAACAATAGCTGCAGGCAAACGGGCATCCGCGGCTCGTCTCATAATAAAGGATCTTATGGTCAAAATCCGGAAGCTTTGAATAAACAAACGGAATTTG
Organism: Candidatus Fimousia stercorigallinarum; assembly: GCA_018715775.1. Lineage (GTDB taxonomy): Bacteria > Bacillota > Clostridia > Lachnospirales > Lachnospiraceae > Fimousia > Fimousia stercorigallinarum. The sequence continues at coordinate 9,828 of DVKZ01000001.1, forward strand.
GTCTATATCCATTGGCAGACGGAGTTCGTTTTCAACCGGAACCCCATTTTTGCGATATGCGATTCCTTTCACTTGACCAAGCTCCTTTTCTCCGCTTGCATACTGCAGGCAGAGTTCCCGGAAAGTTTCTTCCCCCTCTCCCATCATAACAATGGAAATGGCCGGATATTTTGCAAGTACATCCGCAGCATCATAAGAAACTTCCGGCCCGCCCAGCCAGATTTCCGTCTCCGGCAGTACTTTATGAAGTTCCTCTGCCAGCTCCTGGATCATCTTAATATTCCATATATAACAGGAAAATGCAATAATATCAGCCTTTTGCCGGTATAATTCTTTCAGGATTTCTTCCGTACGGTTATTGATCGTATATTCCGAAAGACAAATATCCATTCCGGAATCTTTTGCGTAAGCTGCCAGATTATATACTGCGAGATTCGTATGTATAAATTTTGCGTTAACTGCGCATAATAAGAGCTTCATAAAGCACTCCTTTATTTTGTAAATTAATCCTATTTCTTCCTATTTTATGTAGTCCCTATCTCAGACATACAGTATGATTTTAACACAAACTTATGTTTCTGTCATTGATAATCCATTTTTTCTAACAGGAATTTAAATTTTTGACTAACATTTCTCAACTATCTTCGATTTTCTTGACAGTAAAATCCCTCTGAAATACGATATAAGCATGTTATATAACAGCATTATGATCGGCCGTCATATTTTGCTCACGATAAAAAAACGATTCAAGGAGGTGTTCATTGTATATGAAAAAACAATCGATTTTATCAAGATTAATGGAATATGCCGGAAACTTTCAATTCTTAACTTACAGTTCTTGGCTTTTATCAGCTTTAAGCGCACTGATCGCACTGGTCCCTTATTGGTATATTTGGTGTATCATTTACGATATCTTAAATGTCTATCCGGATTTTGAAAAAGCACAATCCCTGCCTCATTATGGTCTTATGGCCGTTTTATTTGCCCTTTTATCCATGCTCATTTATACAGCGGCATTAATGTGCTCTCATATTGCGGCATTCCGTATCGCTTCCAACATCCGCAGTATTTCAATGCATCATATCGCAGCTTTACCTCTGGGATTTACAGAAAGTTTCGGAAGTGGAAAACTGCGAAAAATCGTCAACGAATCCAGTGCAGCAACGGAAACCTATCTTGCCCATCAACTTCCGGACAAAGCCGGCGCCATCGCTACACCATGCGGTCTTCTCATTTTATTGCTCGTATTTGACTGGCGGCTTGGTCTTCTTAGTTTAGTACCGGTTGCTCTCGGATTTCTGATCATGATGAATATGACCGGAAAAGAAATGCAGAGAAAAATGAAAGAGTACCAAAACGCCTTAGATGCTATGTCGAACGAAGCGGTCGAATATGTCCGCGGCATCCCTATTGTAAAAACATTTGGGCAAACAATCTTTTCTTTTAAACGATTTAAGGCAACGATTGATAATTATGAAAAATGGGTTATCGCCTATACAAAACAGCTGCGCCTGCCGATGATGTTCTATACAACAGCCGTCAACGGCGTATTTGCTTTTCTGATCGCTGCCGCCCTTCTTTTCACAAAAAATGGTGTTAGCAATGAATTTTTATTAAATCTGCTTTTTTACATTATTATTACACCTATTATTTCTGTCACCCTTACAAAAATCATGTTTATGAGTGAAGATAAACTGATCGTTTCCGACGCATTGTCCCGAATTGACAGCGTTCTGGATCTGCAGCCGCTGGCAGAACCTTCTCATTCGCAAAAACCAATGGATGCGTCTGTTGAACTCTCACATATTCGATTCAGTTACGATCAAAAACACGATGTGATCAAGGATATCTCCCTGCGTATCGAACCCGGTCAGACTGTTGCCTTTGTCGGACCTTCTGGCGGCGGAAAATCAACACTGGCAAATATCATCTCCCGCTTCTATGATCCACAGCACGGCAGTGTAAAAATCGGAGGTGTCGATGTGAAAGAAATCAAAAAAGAAGATTTAATGAATACAATATCCTTTGTATTCCAAAACAGCCGCCTGATCAAAGCTTCTATTCTGGATAATGTCCGTCTCGGAAAACCCGATGCTTCCGAAGAAGAAGTTCTGGATGCATTAAAAGCAGCACAGTGTATGGATATTATTGAAAAATTTCCAGATGGCATCCATACAGTTATCGGAACAAAAGGTGTCTATCTCTCCGGTGGGGAACAGCAGCGCATTGCCATTGCCCGCGCTATGCTAAAAAACACACCTGTCATCATCCTCGACGAGGCTACCGCTTACTCCGATCCTGATAATGAGAATCAAATTCAAAAAGCTTTTGAAATACTTGCAAAGAATAAAACGGTCATTATGATCGCGCACCGCCTCTCTACCGTTGCTAATACGGATCACATTTATGTATTGGCAGACGGCCGGATCGTAGAATCCGGAAACCGGGATTCCCTTTGCAAAAAAAATGGTCTGTTTGCAAAAATGTGGAACGATTATCAATCTTCCGTCCAATGGAAAGTAAAAAAGGAGGCTTAAATCATGATTCAAAAAATACAAAAAAAATATGCCCTTTCTGAACAGGGTGCAAAGGATTTGGTCAAAGCCTGTTTGGCCTGCGCACTTCAAAACCTTTCCTTTATGTTGCCGGCCGGTCTCCTATACTGCCTTGTAAGGGATTTATTAAATGGAGGCATAGACACAGAACAATCTGTTTTTTACATTGTCGGCTGTATGATCGTGCTGCTTTTCATATTTATCGTTACATGGTTTCAATACAATGCCACCTATCTGTCTACTTATATTGAAAGCGGCATCCGCCGAATTTCTCTGGCAGAAAAGCTCCGTAAGATCCCGCTGTCCTTTTTCGGTAAAAAAGATCTGGCGGATCTGACCAGTACGATCATGGCAGACTGTGCCTTCCTGGAAACGGCATTTTCGCATTTTATTCCGGAACTTGTCGGTTCTATTATTTCTACTATCTTGATTACAGTCAGCCTTTTTCTCTTTGACTGGCGCATGGCACTTGCTGCCTTATGGGTACTCCCTGTTTCTCTTCTGATCGTTGTTTGCTCTTCCGGCGTACAGGAACGTTTGAGCCAGAGACAGATGGATGCCAAAATGGCATGTGCAGATGGAATACAGGAATGTATCGAAACCATACGAGATTTAAAAGCCAACAATGCAGAAACTGCTTATTTGGCAGGACTGGACAAAAAAATCAAATCTGTCGAAAAACGAGCGATCATCAATGAATTCGGAACAGCCGTATTCGTTATTTCCGCTTCCATGTTATTAAAACTGGGCATAGCAACCGTCGCTCTGACCGGCTCCGTTTTGCTGATCCAAGGCTCCTTAGACATTCTGACCTTTTTTATGTTTCTGCTGGTCGTATCGCGTCTGTATGATCCGTTCCAGTCGGCACTTCAAAATCTGGCGGCTATTATTGCTTCCAAGACAAACATCGCACGTATGAAAGAAATTCTGGATCATCCTGTACAAACAGGAAGTAATGTTCTGACAAATGATGGATATGATATCGTCTTTTCTCATGTTGGATTTTCCTATAATCGCAGAGAGACGGTTCTAAAAGACATCTCTTTCACAGCAAAACAAGGAGAAGTCACGGCACTTGTTGGTCCTTCCGGCGGCGGTAAGACAACCGTATCCCGCCTTGCGGCAAGATTCTGGGATATTGATCATGGAAAGATCACAGTGGGCAATATGGATATATCCAAAGTCGAACCGGAAACGCTGATGTCTCTGTATTCCATTGTTTTTCAGGATGTGACATTATTCAATAATACCATCCTGGAAAATATTCGTATTGGCAAAAAGGATGCGTCCGATGCGGAGGTCATTGCCGCGGCAAAACTTGCCAATTGCGAAGAATTTGCCAAAAAGCTTCCTGATGGATGGAACAGCATGATAGGTGAAAACGGATGTGAATTATCCGGTGGCGAACGTCAAAGGATTTCCATTGCCCGCGCCTTTTTAAAAGATGCCCCGATTATCCTTTTAGATGAGGCAACGGCCTCCCTCGACGTCGAGAATGAAACATTGATCCAATCCGCACTGTCCCGTCTGATCAAAAATAAAACGGTTCTTGTCATCGCTCACCGAATGCGGACCGTTGCAGGCGCAGATAAAATCGTCGTATTATCAGACGGGCTTGTCGCAGAGCAGGGAACACCGGAAGAACTTTACAAGAAAAAAAGCCTCTATTCCCGTATGGTAAAACTCCAGACGAAAGGACAAAACTGGACATTATCATAAAAACTGTCTAGAAGAGAGCATAGCCGTTCATGTCGACTTCGGGTTTCGACATGAAAAAAGACACCTCCCGCAGAAGCGCCATGGCTGACATGGAATTCTGCGGAGATGTCTTTATAAGGCATCGGAGTTGAAATATGTTATGATCAAACAGCCTCTTTTCTTCTATTTTCCTGGTTAAAACACCACCTCTACTCCCTCTTCCCTACAATACTTCATCATTTCTTCCGGCAAAGGCCGTTCACTGATAATCGCAGTCAGATTTTTAATATCCATAACTTTGTAATAATAGATTTCTTCTCTGATCTTAGAACTGTCAACCAATAAGATCGTCTGATCCGCATTTCTCCAAAAGGCCTGTTTGATCGCCATATCCTCTTCCGTCCGGTCAGTCACACCCTGCTTTAAATGAACACCGGCGCAAGATAAAAAGAAGGTTCTTGCATGATGTTTTGCAATATATTCGCATGCTTCATATCCATATACCGAGGAACGCTTCCTTCTGTATGTGCCGCACACGCAGTCTGCCGAAATCCCGCTCTTTTCCCCCAACATCTGCAAAACCGGAATACCATGCGTCAGAACCCGAAGATTCGCAAAACCATCCAATGCTTCTGCCAGACAATAACTTGTACTGCTGCTATCCATAAAAATGGTATCTTCGCCGGAAATATAAGCAGTTGCGAGCTGGGCAATATAACACTTTTGTTTTCGATGCTGCTTATTGCGGTAAACAAACGGCCAGTCCATCGTTTCTTTTGATATAAAAGAAGCGCCGCCCCGGTTTCTCTTGATCAGCCCGTCCCTTTCCAGCTGAGCAAAGTCCCGTCGGATCGTCGGTTCGCTGACATGGATCTTCTTTGCAAGATCGGACACGGTAATATATTGATATTTTTCTAAAAGTTCCAGAATTTCTTGTTTACGCTCGTTCGGTACCATAAGTTTCCTCCGTTTTTCTCTTTATTATACATGTCAGAAATTTTTCAATCAATATTTTTGATCAAAATCCGACCTTTTGATCACATTATTTTCTCATTTGATCAATTATCGAGCCATATCTGTTCAATATTTGATTAAACTGTTATATTATATTTGAAAAATCAAAGGAGGTATCTCGCATGAACGATTATCAGCTTATTGCATTTGATATGGATGGAACTCTATTAGATGGAAAAAAACAAATTACAATAAAAACACAGCACGCCATTAACCGTGCTTTAAAATCCGGAAAGACCGTTATTCTCTCTACCGGACGCGGACTGGACGAATTAAATGAATATCGCGATATTTTAAAAGATATTCCATATTTTATATGTGAATCCGGCGCTTGCGTCTACGACAACTTTAATGATGAAATCCTGTATTCGAATCAGATGGATGCATCGATCATTGAAGAAATCTTAACAATCACCGAACACCAGGATCTGATGTTTTATTACATCGCAAACGGCCGTGGATATTCCGAAATTGAAAAAGTTGACCACATGGATCATTATCAGATGGAAATTTACCAGCCTTTGCTGAAAAATAACATTCGTCTGGTCTCTAATATCCGGGAACATATAAAACAGCATATCGCCTGTATTGAAAAGATCAACATTTTTACAGTCACACCGGAAGAACGGATCAAACTTCAAAAAAGCGTTTCCCACCTTCCTGTTATGCTTACGAATAGCGAGCCAAATGCGCTGGAGATCACGGCAGACGGAATTTCAAAGGCTTCCGGCCTGAAGATCCTCTGCAAAAAACTGAATATCCCGCTGGAACAGACGATCGCAGTCGGAGACTCCACTAATGATATTGAGATCATGAAAGTCGCTGGTCTTTCTATTGGCATGGGAAATTCCATGCAGGAGGTAAAGGATATCTGTAAAGTTCTCGTATCCGACAACAATCATAACGGATGTGTGGAAGCAATCGAAAAATATTTGATCGCATAACTATGAAAAACTATATAACGTTATATACCGCATTATTTTCAGGAGTTCTTGCACTCTCCACGGCTGCTATTTTTGTCAAACTAGCTGGCGCACCATCTTCGGTAACTGCCTTCTACCGGTTATTGTTTACGGCTCTCGCCCTGTCTCCGTTTTTGATATGGAGCAGTAAGAACCGGGTGGAACTTCGTTGCCTGACAATCCGACAGATCGCTCTGATCATATTGTCCGGATTAATGCTTGCCATTCACTACGCCATGTGGTTTGAATCCTTAAATTATACTTCCGTGTCCAGTTCGACCGTCCTGGTAGCCCTGCAGCCGCTTTTTTCTTTATTTTATGGCTTTCTTTTTTTAAAAGAAACAGTTACAAAAAGTGCTGTTACGGGCTGTCTGATCGCAATCTTCGGAAGTGCTGTGATCGGATGGGGTGATTTTCAAGTCAGCTCTGCCGCTTTGTTCGGAGATTTTCTTGCTTTTGCTGCAGCAGGCGTGATCAGCCTCTATTTCTTGATCGGACAGATTGTCAGAAAAGAAGTCAGCGCAATCGTCTACTCCGTTCCGGGATATTTCAGCAGCGCCGCTTTTTTACTTTTATATGCTCTGCTGCAGAAAGCCCCTCTGACCGGGTATTCTGATTTTACATGGAGTGCCTTTCTCGGTCTGGCATTCATCTCGACGATCGGCGGACAGTTTGTGTTTAATCTGCTGCTAAGAAATCTATCCGCTACGATCGTTACAATGAGTATTCTCGGAGAACCGGTCGGAACGTGCATTCTCGCATTCTTTCTTCTAGATGAAACGATTGCCGCACAACAATTCCTGGGAATGCTGATCATTCTGATCGGTCTGTCAATCTTTTTCTTTTATCCGATACTGCGCAAAACAAAAGAACGGGCTTTGAGCTGATGGCTCAGCCCTTATATATAGAAACAGGGAAGATGATGTCCTGCAGGCATCTTCTTCCCTGTTTTTAATTGAATAATATCCGGCAGAACAGATACTGTTCAACTCGAAAATCAAAAAATATGAAAGCACCAAAAAAAGCGCGAGACGGGACTCGAACCCGCGACCCCGACCTTGGCAAGGTCGTGCTCCACCAACTGAGCCACTCGCGCATATAAGATGCCCAGAGCCGGAATCGAACCAGCGACACGAGGATTTTCAGTCCTCTGCTCTACCGACTGAGCTATCTGGGCATATGAAATTGTTACACTGCATCCTGCAGTAAAGCGGGTGATGGGAATCGAACCCACGTATCTAGCTTGGAAGGCTAGTGTTCTACCATTGAACTACACCCGCATGGGTTGTCAGACAGTTAAATGCCGGCGACCGGAATCGAACCGGTACGGGAGGATAAGTCCCGCAGGATTTTAAGTCCTGTGCGTCTGCCAGTTCCGCCACGCCGGCATATACGCTCAGCACATGCCAATCGTGAATGGATGGAGAAGGATTCGAACCTTCGAAGGCGTTGCCAACAGATTTACAGTCTGCCCCCTTTGGCCACTCGGGAATCCATCCATGAACCATCTGACAGTTGTTAAGTATACTAGATTTCAATCAAAAATGCAAGTACTTTTTTGAAAAAAAGTGAATTTTTTCTTTTCCAAAATGTCCTTTATTTATCGGGATCCGGTACCGCATGCAAAATCGCACCTGCATGCGGAGGCATGGTAATCGTCACATATCCGTTCTGAATCGGATAATCCACGCGATCCTGTGCATGCCCTTCTTCAATCGTCATCATGATCTGCTGCATCTTATAATTATCCGGTACACCGGTCTGCCATACCGGAATCTGAAGTTTCTTAGCCGTATCATGATTATTTAGGATCACAACCGCATAATCCTCGTCTGTAAATCTACCATAACAGAAAATATTTTTTTCACCATGAATAAACTTTACGGAGCCTTCCATAAAGGCTGGATATTTTTTATGAATGCGGATCATATTCCGATGGAAATCAACCAGATCTTTATCCTCTTTTCCCCAAGGATACGTTCTTCGATTGTCCGGATCTGTCCATCCTGTCACACCGGCTTCATCACCGTAATAAATTGTAGGAGCTCCCGGCCAAGTCATCTGCATCAGGACAGCCTCTTTGAATATCCCCTTATTCACACCAGTATTCGCCTCTTCCGGACCTCTGGACTGTGTTCTTCCTACTTTTTTATTCGTCCGCGTCAGGAATCTGGAATGATCATGATTCGAAAGTTCGTTCATCGACACCTGCAGAGACGGATAATGATATCGTGACATATGATATTTCATCGCATCATAAAATGTCTTGTAATTGCCATCCAAATCCGCGCGATATTCATCACTATGCTTCTCCATTCCTGTTAAAAACCAGGTAAGAGGTTCCATAAACGCATCATAGTTCATAACCGTATCCCATTCGTCGCCCTGAAGCCATGGAGCCACATCTCCGTAATGTTCTGCCAGTATGATCGCATTCGGATTCGCTTCCTTTACTGTTTTTCGGAATTCCTTCCAGAATTGATGATTATAGTCACTAGAATGACCAAGATCGGCCGCAACATCCAGACGCCATCCATCTATATTATATGGAGGAGATACCCATTTCCTCGCGATATTCATAATATTCTTATATAATTTCGGAGATTCTACATAATTCAGCTTTGGAAGGGTGTCATGCCCCCACCATCCGTCATACGAGGAATTATATGGCCAGAAGCGGGAATCATTATCATAAAACTTAAAAAATGTATGATATGGACTGTCCTTGGAAATATAAGCGCCGGCTTTATAATCCTTAGAGCCCTCATAAATCCGCTCTTTGTCCATCCATTTATTAAAAGATCCGCAGTGATTGAAAACACCGTCCAGAATGATCTTCATTCCTCTCTTATGAATCTCTTCTACCAATTTAATAAAGAGCTGATTGCTGGCTTCCAAATTTCTCTTATCCGTTACACGACAGATATAACGGGAAGCATTTTTATTGCTCAGATCTCCTTCGTGAACCAGCTCCCCTTCATCCACGACAATTTTGCCAAAATGAGGATCAATATAGTCATAATCCTGAATATCGTACTTATGATTTGACGGTGAAACAAATACCGGATTCAGGTATACAACATCAACGCCAAGATCCTGAAGATAATCGAGTTTATCGATCACTCCTTGCAGATCTCCGCCGTAAAACTCCCGAACACCCATAGAAGCCGGGTATTTATCCCAGTTCGTTACTTTGCTTGTTACTTCATTGATATAAATATATTCTTTATCTAAAACATCATTCGATGGGTCTCCATTATAGAAACGATCTACAAAAATCTGATACATAACGGCAGACTTTGCCCATGCAGGTGTAGAAAAGTTTTTCACAACGGAAAAATTATAAGTTTCATCGTTATAGCGCATCGTTCCTTTTCGATTATAATAAAGAACTGCTCCATGTGTTTCTATCTGAAAATAATAGCTGAGATTTTCACTCCCAGCTGGAATTATAATGGAATAATAATCAAACAGTTCTTCTGATTTTTCATAAGTCATAGGCAGTGTCTGCCCATTCACAACAATCGATAACTGATCTATATTATATTTCACTGACCGAAATCGAATTCGAACATCATCCTGATCCGTAGGTTCTTCCGGCGACTGATAGAATCTCGTATTATCCGAGAAAAAGCCTTCCGTACGAATCAGAGGTTTTCTATTAAATAAGTATTTATGTAACCTCTCGGCTCTTGCCAGTCTCTTCATTCTCCTATATCCTTTCAAACTACTATTGTTATATTTTAATATATCTTTCTTGTATACACAACCATTTTTCCATTTACACAAAGTAAAAAGGACAGCTTACGCTGTCCTTTTTGGAGAAGGTATTTTGTTACTTATTGGGTGTAGCAAAAAACTATATAATGTATTGGGGGGTTACAATTATTATTATACATATCCGCACTTGAAAGTGTGCATAAAGATTAATTTTTTTTTACGTTTTTTTTGTGCAAATCGTTTAACACATTTTCCCGCATTTTCATTTTTTACTACGAAATTTATTTTTTTGAAAGTTTTTTATACAAATTATTCAAAAATAGCTTCGAATTCTGCGCGATCGATTCGTTCCTTCTCTAACAATAGGTTGGCACACGCATGTAATTTGTCCATATTGTCAATCAAAATCTGTTTTGCTTTCTCATAACAATCCTCTACAATTTCGTGTACTTCATAATCGATCATCGTCGTGATCTCTTCTCCGTATGGCTTCGCATGGCCGATATTCTTTCCGAGGAATACCTCCTCATCATCACCGGCACTATAGTTAAGCGGTCCGAGTTTTTCCGACATACCATACTGTGTAACCATATTCCGTGCAGTCTCCGTTACCTGCTTAATATCCTGGGATGCCCCGGTTGTAATATCATCGAAGATAAGCTCTTCCGCGATACGTCCGCCCAGAGACACCATAATGTCCTGAAGCAGCTTCCCTTTCGTCATAAAGACATTATCATTTTCCGGTAAAGGCATCGTATAGCCTGCTGCACCAAGTCCGGTCGGAATGATCGATACCGTATAAACCGGTCCCACATCCGGCAAAAGATGGAATAAAAGCGCATGTCCGGATTCATGATACGCTGTGATCTTTCTCTCATGTTCCGGAATCAGCCGGCTTTTCTTTTCTGTCCCGATTCCAACTTTAATAAACGCTTTGTCAATATCGGCCTTTCGAATAAATGCACGAGAATCTTTTGCAGCATTGATCGCCGCTTCATTCATAAGGTTCTCAAGGTCGGCGCCAACGAATCCCGCTGTCGTTCTGGCAATTTCATGCAGATTGACATCATCGCCAAGCGGTTTTTTGCGGACATGCACCTTTAAGATTTCTTCTCGTCCTTTCACATCCGGACGTCCGATACCGACTTTGCGGTCAAATCGTCCAGGACGCATGATCGCCGGATCAAGGATATCTGAGCGGTTTGTCGCCGCAAGCACGATAATCCCCTCATTCACTCCAAAACCATCCATTTCAACAAGCAGCTGGTTCAACGTCTGCTCTCTTTCATCATGCCCGCCGCCAAGACCGCTTCCACGTCGTCTTCCGACTGCATCAATCTCATCGATAAAAATAATACAAGGCGCATTTTTCTTTGCCTCTTCAAACAGATCGCGGACACGGGATGCACCGACGCCGACAAACATTTCCACAAAATCAGAACCGGAAATGCTGAAGAACGGCACCCCTGCCTCTCCTGCAACCGCTTTCGCGATCAGCGTCTTACCGGTTCCCGGAGGACCTACTAATAACACACCTTTTGGAATACGCGCACCAACGTCGATATACTTTTTCGGTGCTTTTAAGAAATCCACTACTTCCTGCAGATTTTCTTTTTCCTCATCTAATCCGGCAACATCCTGAAAAGTCACTCTATCACCGGTATTTTGCGCCATTTTGGCGCGACTTTTCCCAAAGTCAGCCATTTTACCGCCGCCACCATTTTGCCGCATCATCATTACCATCATAAACAGCAGACAGCCGATCAAAATCGCATTTGGCAGAAAATCGACCAGCCAATCCATGGAATGATCAATTCCCTCTAATTGATACGATGCATCCGGATCAGCCTCTTTTAATTCCGTCTGGAATTCATTGACATCGCTGACTGCGAAACTCCTCTGATCCTCTCCGATCGTCACCCGAACTGTTCCCGTCGGAACTTCCTGATTCTGCTCGATCACAATCTCATCTACTTTATCATTCGCCAAATCCTGATAAAACTGAGACGCATTATACGATTCGGATGATACCTGGCCTACTGTGCTGAGATAATAAAACAGTCCCAACGCAATTAACAGTGTTAAAAAGTAAAACCCACTGCCTCCTCTTCTATTCAAATCAAGTCATCTCCTATCATCTCTATATTCTTTTTTATTTGGGATTTTCTCTCTCCCCTTTTAGACTTCCACAATACCGACGTATGGAAGATTTCGATATCTCTGAGCATAGTCGAGCCCATAGCCGACAACAAATTCATCTGGAATCTGGAAACCGCAATAATCTACCGGAACTTCTTTTACTCTTCGTTCCGGTTTATCCAAAAACGCGAATAACCGCAGAGTCTTTGGTCTTCTCTCGCGGAGTACAGGCAGCAGATAGCTCAAAGTACGTCCGGAATCGATAATATCCTCTACGATAATCACATTTTTCCCTTCAATTGTCTCATCCAGGTCCTTTACCAGTTTTACAATACCGGATGATTTCGTTCCATCTCCATAGCTGGATACCGACATAAAATCCATCGTAACCGGAACCGTGATCCTTTTTGCCAATTCACAGGTAATAAATACGCTTCCTTTTAAAATGCAGACTAAATGAACCGATTCTCCTGCATAGTCTTTGCTGATCTGTTCTCCTAATTCACGGATCTTTTTGTCGACTTCTTCTTCAGATATCAATACACTTATCTTGCTTTCCATTCCTTTTCCTCCATCAGCTCCCATGAGAGCTGTACTATTGTTGTTGTATCATCTGTAACTTTATATGCCTCGCTGATCCTGCCCCCGATGATCCATACAATATGGGAACCATCTGCTACAAGCGGAATCTTTTTCCTTTGATCTGCCGGTATTTTCCGGTCGATAAAATAGCGATTAAGCTTCTTATGCTGTCCTTCCCGGTTCATGATAAAATAGTCACCCTCCTGGTAAGTCCGAACAGCCATATCATGTTTCATTTTATCATAGTCAAAAGTTTTCGTATATATCTTTTCCGAAATCTCTTGATTCTTTTGAAAAATCCGGACTTCCAGTATCCCTTTTGCAAATGGGATCTCATATCTTCCTTCCCCATGGATCGAAATTACCTGATTGACTGTCAACTGCTCTTTTTGCAGCACCAGACGATCGTATCGTTTCCACGCCCGGATACCATAAGGGAGATCGATCCGTTTCCCCGTCTGCATCTTTCCAAGACGCTGCAAATCCTGTATATGTTTCCGTGTCAGATCTTTTTCCTGTCCGGCCGCTTTTCCTGCTGTCATTTTCAAGATCTCTCTCTGCATAAATTCCGGATATTTTTCCAGTTCTGACAGCCGTACACTCCAGCCATCAGCCGTTTCTTCCACACACTGCGCATAATGTAAAGAGATTTCCTGCTGCAGATAAACGCCGATCTCATCGAGCTGTTCCGCAAGATCACAGATATGCCGAACTGCCTGGTCATTGACCATTTGCAATTCCGGCACAACGTTATGGCGGATCCGGTTTCGTGCATACATCGTATCACTATTTGAAGGATCCTCATTATATCTCTGCCCCATCTGCCCCAGTTCCTGTAATATCTGTTCCTTTGAAAGTCCCAGCAGCGGACGTATGATCATCCCCTGAACCGGACGAATACCGGCAAGACCTTTCCAGCCGGTACCTCTCGCCATCCGATATAGAACCGTCTCTGCTCTGTCATTTTGATGATGCGCCACCGCGATCCGGTCATATCCGAGCATTTCCTTCACTTCATAAAATTTTTCATAACGAAATGCTCTTCCCGCTTCTTCTATTGATAATCGATTTTGCTTTGCGTATTTCTCAATATCTTTTTCAAAATAATAGAGATCGACCGCATGTTCCCGGCAAAATTCCCGGACAAACGCTGCATGTTCTTCTGCAATCTGCTGCAATTTATGATTAATATGCACTGCCGCCAGACTCAAGTCCATCTTTTCTCTCAATTTTAAAAGTCCCAGCAGCAAATACACAGAATCCGGACCGCCGGAAAATGCTATCACGATCTTATCTCCGTCTCTGATTAAATTGTGTTTTATTATATAAGCCATCATTTGCTTCATATTGATTTCCTGTGTTATGTTTCCCTATAATTTATTCCATATTCCAAAGACGAGGATCGTTCCGTCATCTTTCTTTTCTTTCATCTGTCCGGCAATATTTTCACACAACAGCTGCGGACAGGATTCTTTCTGCATATACAGATAATCAAGAAAATTCTTTTTGCCTCCGAATTCGTCAATGATCCCATCCGAAACCATCACGATCATATCACCATGATTCAGCTTTTTTCTGACAAACGGCGTCTGATGATCAAAACAGGCACCCACCGGAGGCGCACTGCCCGTTACAAGCTCAATGTCTTTGCCACGGAGAATGAAGGTTTCCGCCGATCCCAATTTCAAGATTTTTCCAATTCCTGTATACAGATCGACCAGAATACAATCAAATGTTACATATCTTTCATCAAACGGAGAAAAGAACATCGATGACTTGACCATTTCTACGGCCGCTTCTTCAGATATATCACTTTCCAGAAGATTTTCAAATAATTCGATTACTTTTCGGCTCTCCTTTTCCGGAATCTCACCGGTCCCAAGACCATCACAGATGATTGCCGCAAAACAGTGATCATTGATCTGCGTCAGCGTAAACTGATCCCCGCAGACGACTTGTCCCCGGCACGGGATCCTCGTTCCGCTCGATAAAATATAGAACCTCGGTTCCTCCTGAAATTCCATCCAGACACAGCGGCTTCCGACTACCGATCTGCACCGCATTTTCGGCCGAATCTTTTTACCCAGTATCTCAGAAAAAATACCGGCAACTTCCCGGGATGTTTTTTCCCCCTTCTTCACCTTTAATAATACATAAAATTCCAGCGGATTGCTATGGTCTTTTTGAAAGTATTGGCTGATTTCGAGCCCATATTGCCTTGCTTTCCGAATGAAATCAATATTTTGATACTGATGATCCCACTGACTCATGCAATCTCTGATCATATCCGCCGCAGACCGATATTGTTTCATAAAAAATTTCTGCTGCTGCAGCCTCTGTTGCTGCATGCGCAGCTGCTGCATGGCATTCTGGTACATCATATTTACATTCCGAATCATGGCTTCTCCTTCATGACAAGTAAGATAAGACACGACATCTTCCGATCGGAGTTCCCCTTTTTCCAAAAGCGCTTTCTTTTTCTTTCTATGACAAATTTCAATTTTAGAACATTTTCCGCAATATTGTTTTTCAGCTTCTGTCAGTAATTCTTCTGCATATTTATGTTTCCACTCGAATACCGGTGCATCTTCCTGATAGTAACAACGAGACAGCCACAGAAACAGATGTTCCATTTTTTCGAGCTGCCTGAATATCATATATTCTTTTTCACTTTTGACATTTTCCCCAGCCATCAAATGCCCCTCCTTTATGATCCCTTTTTTACATGTATCATTATAGAGGGTTCCCTATGCTGTTTTTGTCAGATAAGATTGCACCATTTTCTGACATAATGAAAAAGACGATATAGATGAACACCTATATCGTCTCTACTAATAGCGAAGAGCAGATTCGAACTGCTGACACCACGGGTATGAACCGTGTGCTCTAGCCAACTGAGCTACTTCGCCGCACTCAACGAATATGATTATATCAGCCAATCTGCTCCATGTCAAGAATTTTTTTAATCTTCTTCTAAAACATATTCATTCGGATAAAACAGTCCGAATTTCTCGCGGGCAACTTTCTCAATATACTCATCCGAGTTCATATATTCCCGTTCCTCTTCCAGTTCTTTTGTCCGGTCTTCTTCCTCAGATATCTGCTGTTCAATCTTTGTCTGCTCGGCCTGCAGACTTCTTCTCTCCTGATATTCTCCGATCAGGGCCAGAACCATGACTACGAGGATCGCCGCAATGATCAGCGTAAAAATCTTATTTCGCTTTTCTTTTTCCGGATTTCTTTTTCGATATTTATCGAATTTCTTTTTCTTTCGTGCCACGTTCTCACCTTCCTCCTATGGACATTTTAACTGCTTTTTTTATTTTTTTCAATAAATCCTGTCCGAAAATATAGAATCTTCTAACCATCTTCCGAAATATGTACCGATAGGACAGCCATCCAAGCAGCCATCCGAGAAACAGATATCCCCGGATCATTCCTTCATTATTACATATCGTAAAAAGGAACAGCCCGATGCCTGTCAGAATCCAAAACACAGTATCCATCATGAATGGCGTATTCCAGAGATGTTTCCAGATTTCTCTCCATAGGTCATAGACCGCTCCGATCGACCATCCAAAAAGGACAGACAGAAAAAAAGTATTGACCTGTATGATGATGGTTGTATCTATCATCGAAACAAGCGTCCCAGCAATCCCTCTCCGGAAGAGCTTTTTTCTTTTCGTTCTGTATATTGAAGACCGTCAATACTCCCGTCGATTTCCACTTCACCCTTTTCTACGGTCAGGCGCTTTACATGGAGATTGTCTCCCTTGATCGACAAAAGCCCCAGTTCGGTCTCCAATATGATTTCCGCAACATCAAATGATACAACGTCTCTGACACCGGTGATCGTCCCTTTTCCCCGGTTCCATATATTTACTTTATGTCCTTCCACTTGCTTCCCTCCATTCCTATACCCTAATATATTAGGACGGGAAGCATTTTATGCTCAAAATATCATTTGCTGCTACAGATAGCGGAACATATCCTTTGCTTCTTCTTTTTTGGTCGTATCTGCGATTTTTAAAATCTCAGCCTCAACGGTTTTATTTCCGAACTGAATCTCGATCACATCTCCAACCTTTACTTTTGTACTCGCTTTCGCCTGCTTTCCATTGACACTGACTCTTCCTCCGTCACAAGCTTCATTTGCGACAGTACGGCGTTTGATCAGGCGCGATACTTTCAGATATTTGTCCAGTCTCATATTCACCCACCCTTTGCATAAATAGAAATAGCTGCCGGTAGAAACCTGACAGCCATACTCATTTCTTTATTACTGATTTACAGAATCTTTTAATGCTTTTCCAGCTTTAAATTTCGGTGTTTTAGATGCTGGAATTACCATTACTTCACCTGTTCTAGGATTTCTTCCTTCTCTTGCAGCTCTTTCGGATACTTCAAATGTACCAAATCCAACTAACTGGATCTTGCCACCTTTTGTTAATTCTTCTGCTACAACATCTGTAAAAGCTTTTAATGCTTTTTCAGCATCTTTTTTAGATAATTCAGTTTTTGCGGCAATTGCTGCAACTAATTCTGTTTTGTTCATGTTATTCCTCCTAACCTGATTATACGAATAGCTCAACCCGCTTTATAAGCCGATTTATTTAGTCTGCAATATCTTTTATATATGTTTTTATATAAAAAGTCAAGGAAAACTTAACGGTTTTGCATATTTCATGTAAATTTTCGTAATTTTCATTAAATCTTTAAAAATATACCCTGCGGAACCTGCCTAAACTACTGGAAAAACCCCCACTTATCGTTTATAATAGTCTAGATCATAATAAATTATGTAAATGGGGTTTTAATTATGAAATACAAAATGAACCATCGAATCTGCTATAGCGAGATCGGCGCCGATCATCTCGTAAATATTTCTCAAATCGTCCGATATTTTCAGAATTGTTCTACTTTTCAGTCCGAAGACATCGGACGTGGCGTTCATCTATTAGAAACAGAACATCGGGCATGGCTTTTGCTTAGCTGGCAGATCATCGTTGACCGCTATCCGGCTTTCGGAGAAGAGATTTCTGTCGAAACATGGGCATATGACTGGAAAAAATTCTACGGATATCGGAATTTCTGTATTAAAGACCGGGACGAACATCAGATTGCCTACGCGAACTCCATCTGGATCTATACGAATACCGATACTATGCTTCCGGATGAACTGGACCCAAAAGATTTAGAGGCCTATGGTTCAGAGCCGCGTATTGAGATGAAGTATGCACCTCGCAAGATACGTGTCCCAAAAAACTACGAGGAAAAAACCCCATTTCCTATTATAAGAGCACATATCGATACCAACCACCACGTTAACAATGCGCAGTATATCGAATTAGCCGGAGAGTTTCTTCCGGAACACTATGAGATCTATCAGATGCGGGCAGAATATAAGCATGCGGCCGTTCTTCACGACAGGATCTACCCTCGTGTATCCGCAGAGTCTGACCGGTATGTCGTACAACTGTGCAATGAGAACGGTGTTCCATATGTTATCGTGGAATTTAAAGAAAAAGAACAGGAGCAGAGTGAATGATTGAATTAGGAAAATTACAGACATTATATATGGTAAAACGCACCAATTTCGGTGTTTACTTAAATGATGAACCGGGAAAACTGGACGGACGCATTCTTCTTCCGAAAAAACAAGTACCGGAAGAGATGAAAACCGGTGATGCCATCGAAGTTTTTGTATACAAAGACTCCGAAGACCGCCTGATCGCAACGACCAGTATCCCAAAATTAACATTGGGAGGACTTGCCGTTCTGAAAGTCGTATCTCTGTCCTCGATCGGAGCATTTTTAGACTGGGGACTGGAAAAAGACCTGTTTCTGCCATTTAAAGAACAAACACAGACAGTACGGGAAGGCAAAGAATATCTCGTCACCTTATATATTGATAAGAGCGAACGCCTTTGCGCATCGATGAAAGTCTATGAAGCACTTTCCACTGACAGCCCTTATCAAAAAGAAGACCATGTAACAGGTACGATTTACAGTATCAATGAAAATCTCGGTGTTTTTGTCGCTGTTGACAATCAATACCACGGCATGATCCCCGCCAAAGAACTTCATCAGAAAGTCTATATCGGAGATACTGTCCAAGCCCGTGTTACCCGTGTCCGGGAAGACGGAAAGCTCGATCTGAGTCTTCGCGAAAAGGCCTACATCCAGATGGATGCCGACTGCGAACTCGTCATGAGCACGATCGAAAGTTATGATGGCGTTCTGCCTTTTACCGATAAAGCTTCACCGGCTGTGATCCAGCGCGAACTCGGATTAAGCAAGAATGCATTTAAACGTGCAGTCGGACGCCTGTTAAAACAGGGAAAGATCCAAATTAATCCGGGCGGGATCCGTAAAATTTAAAAAATAAATATGTTTTTTATCGATTCTATGCTATAATATTAACTTAGAAATGCCACGTTATGAATTCAGTTATATTGAATGATCATAAAGATTCATGATAGTTTTTATTAAAAAGGAGGAATTTCTACATTGGACCCGAATGATTATTATAATCAATACGCAAGCATTTATTTTGAAAATACAGTCAACCTGGACGTATCCGATATTATGCGACCATTTACTGCTCATCTGGAAGAAGGAGCTTCTGTTTTAGATCTCGGCTGCGGTTCCGGCCGTGACAGTCTGACCTTTTTGGAAATGGGATATGATGTCACTGCTTTGGACGGTTCTGAAGAGATGTGCTCTCTGGCAAGTATTCATACGGATTTAGATATTTTACATATGCAATATGATGATCTGGACTTCAACGAAGTCTTTGACGGCATCTGGGCATGTGCTTCTTTGGTCCATTTAGAAAAATCCAAATTGCCCGGAATTATCAACAAGATTTCCAAAGCGCTCAAACCGGGCGGTATCTTTTATATGTCTGTACATAAAGGAAATTTTGAAGGAACACGGAATCAACGTTTTTTTGCAGAATATACAAAAAACGAATTAAAAGATATTTTTGAAGCTTTTCCTGAACTCGGCATCGAAGATATCTGGGTAACCGAAGACGTCCGGTTAAAACAGGGCGGTCAGGAATGGTTGAATCTATTAGTGAAAAAAAGATATTAAAAGGCTATTCTGCAACAGAATAGCCTTTTCTACATCATCTTTCAGTTAGGAGGTACTTCTATGCAAATGCAAAAAGACCCACGTAACGTTAATTATTATTTAATTGTCTATCTTATTCTTTATTTATGCCTCTCATTTACCGGACAAAACTTATTTAGCGAAAAACTGTTATCGAATATCGTACAGTTTCTCCCGGTTGTACTGGGAATCCTCTACCTGATGATCACCAGGCAGCCTCTGCTTTCTTCTGTACAAATCCGGCGATTTCATCCATTGACTGTTCCATGCGTGATTTTATTCACCCTTTGTCTTTGGCCGCTCTTATCGCTGATCAATCTATTCAGCATGCTGTTCTCGGAGAATCTGATCCAACACACAGTAACCGGAACCGTTTCATCCAACGGCCCTGTCTATGCACTGGCTGTCCTGGCTCTTATTCCGGCCATCGTCGAGGAATTTACCTTTCGCGGCATCATTTACGGACAATACCGCTGCAACAGACCGATCAAAGCCATCTTCTTGTCGGCACTCTGTTTCGGGTTGATGCATATGAACTTTAATCAGTTCTGCTATGCCTTTATAATCGGGATCTTTTTCGCCCTGATCGTGGAAGCATCCGGCAGCCTGATTCCCTCCATGCTCATGCACTTTACATTTAATGCGATCAGTGTTTTGCTCGTATATGCGCAGCAGGCTATATCCGGCAGCATCACAGAAACCGAAAGTACACAAATAACACTGTCCGATTTTTTTGACATACTGCAGGTATACCTGCCTCTTACTGCAGCCGGCTGTCTCCTCGCATTCTTTCTCTTTTACATGATCGCAAAGCTAAATCACCGGGACAGAGAAATTACTTCCTGGCACAATCTACACGCTTACCAAATGCGTCCGAATAAAAAACTGACTAATCTCTGGTTTTACTGTTTTGTCATTATATGCCTGATCATCTGCATGCTAATGGAATTACTGCTCTGATCAAGGCCAGATCACTATTCTTCTGCGTCTGTAGAAGCTTCCGTATCTTTTTCGGCAGCATCTGCTTCTGTTGTATCTGATTCTGTTGTTTCTTCCGTCGCAGTAGAAGTGATAGAGCCATAAGTAAACTTCACCTTATCCCAGACTCTTGTATTGATTGACGTTTCATCATCCCAGTCCGCTTCCAGATCTTTTGTCCACTCGTTATACTGGTCTTCATATGCCTGCGTCTGACGTTCTTCCAGGACCGTTGCCTTATTTTCTTCCGTTTTTTCTTTGTCAAAATCTTCTTTTAGCTGTGCAATAACATAACCTTCGTCACTTTCGATCACAGAGGTAAATTCACCCTCTTTTAACTTGTCTACTGCTGCTTCAAACTTCTCACCGCCAGCTGACTGTCCCGGACCAAAACTTTCATCCGTCGTATCCTGTATGTCATACTGTTTTGCAAGATATGTGATGTCAGCACCCTTTTTCAAGGCTCTGTATGCTTTCTGTGCTTTCTTTTTCTGTTTCGTTTTTTCTTCATCCGAAAGCTCAACTTCTTCGCCATTCGTATCCGTCTTTTTCGTCGCAAATACTAACTTATAAACGGTTTTTACCTGGGCTTCTTCATCCGTTACTTCCGTATCCACCTGATCAATGATCGCCTGATGCACTTTTGTAGCAAGTGCATTTTCTTCATAAATCGTCCGGATCAATTCCTCATCCGCCTCTGCATCTTCCATGATCTGTTTCCCTTCCTCGCTTTCCATAAACGATTCCGCCTGTTCCAATGCAGTATCCTTTTCTTCATCCGATAAGGAAACCTTCATGTCATCCGCGTGTGCAGCCAGTACTTTTACTGCCTTAATCTGTCTGATCGTGTTCGATTTTATGGAATCTTCCAATGTGACACCGTCTGTAATCTCCATATTCCACATGTCTTCTCCAAAATAGGCACCATACTGACTTTCTGCGGAATACTGCTGGATCTCAGCGTATACCATCGCTTCCGGCAGTTTTACTTTGGCTTCGCCATATTCAAATACAGTGTCATTCAGCAGGGTATATCCCCCGATCGCCGCAGCTGCAACTACAGCAAGAACTACGATCGTCGCAATTATCTTCTTCATAGTTACCTCCATTTATGTGCTTTGTTATTACCTACTATACTACAAAAAACCTACTCTATCAAACCATTTATAGCAGATACGACTTCTGATATTTTATCAACCTGTTCTTTCTTTTTTACCCTCGTCAGATTCAGCAAAAATGCCGGTGTTTCTCCCGGCTGGAATTTCAGCTGATTCCGGTACTGCTCCAGCAGCTGCGGAATCCTGTCCACATCTACCTTTGCCTTCGGGTTCATTTTCAATACAATCGTATCCCGTTTTTGTTCAATTCCGAGCAAATAAGCCCGGTGCGCATTGGCACGAAGCAGCGCGATTTTCAACAGATTTTCCACCGAAGCCGGCATATCACCGAAACGGTCGATCAATTCGTCGGCCATATCTTCGTATTCTTCTTCGGTAATGATTTCAGAGATACGCTTATACAGCTCCAGCTTCTGATATTCATTTTTTACATAGTAGGAAGGGATAAATGCATTCATCGGAAGGTCCACAACCGTCTCAAATTCGTCTTCCTCTTTCACTTCGCCTTTCAGACGAAGGATCGCCTCATTTAACATCTTACAGTACAGATCATATCCAACCGTTTCCATATGTCCCGATTGAGCTTCTCCTAACAAATTTCCCGCTCCGCGGATTTCCAGATCCCGCATCGCGATCTTAAATCCGGATCCCAGATCCGTAAATTCTCGGATTGCCTGCAGACGCTTTTCTGCAGTTTCTTTCAACATAACATCCCGTTTATACATCAAAAATGCATAAGCGGTCCGATTGGAACGGCCGACACGTCCACGCAGCTGGTACAGCTGGGATAACCCAAGATGATTCGCATCCTGAATGATCATCGTATTAACATTGGAAATATCCAGTCCGGTCTCAATGATTGTCGTAGAAACAAGAACGTCAATTTCTCCATTCATAAACTGAAGCATTTTATTTTCCAGTGTCCGCTCGCTCATCTGTCCATGTGCAAACTCTACAACCGCTTCCGGAACAAGTTTTTGTACCATTCCAGCAATCTCATCAATGTTGCTTACCCTGTTATAGACATAGTACACCTGTCCGCCGCGATTTAATTCACGCAGGATCGCTTCACGAATCATCTCTTCATTAAATTCCAGAACATACGTCTGAATCGCCCTTCGGTTAACCGGTGGTTCCTCTAACAGGCTCATATCTCGAATCCCGATCAGGCTCATATGCAGCGTCCGAGGGATTGGCGTTGCCGAAAGAGACAAAACATCTATATTTTTCCGAAGTTTTTTTATTTTTTCTTTATGCGCTACACCAAATCTCTGCTCTTCATCGATGATCAAAAGCCCCAGATTCTTGTATTCCACATCTTTGGATAATACCCGATGTGTACCGATCACAATGTCCACACTGCCGTTTTTCAGCCCTTCCAGCGTCTTTTTCTGCTGTGCTTTTGTACGGAATCGCGAAAGCATTTGCACATTGATCGGATAATCTTTCATTCTCTCTTTAAAGAGATTATAATGCTGCTGCGCCAGAATGGTTGTCGGCACAAGATAGACGACCTGTCTGCTATTTGTAACCGCTTTAAAAGCAGCCCGGATGGCAACTTCTGTTTTCCCATATCCAACATCCCCGCAGATCAGACGGTCCATGATCTTATCACTTTCCATATCCCTTTTCGTATCTTCGATCGCGATCAACTGATCGCTTGTCTCTTCATACGGAAACATCTCTTCAAATTCCGTCTGCCAGATCGTATCTTTATCACAGGCAAACCCTTTTTGTTCCTGCCGTATCGCATAAAGCTCCACGAGATCTTTTGCGATGACATTTACCTTGCTTTTTACTTTTTTCTTTGCAGAAGTCCACTCGCTCCCTCCCAGCTTATTGATCTTCGGCGCCTTTGATCCGGCGCTTGCATATTTTTGAATCAGATCCAGCTGCGATGCCAGCATAAACAAATGGCTTCCACCTTTATATTCTATATCAATATAATCTTTTTCTACTTTATCAACTTCAATTTTTTCAATTCCACGATAAATCCCAATCCCATGATTTTCGTGTACGACATAATCTCCAATTGAAAGATCTGAAAAACTCCGGATACGCATGCCATTTTGAGCCTGCGCCTGTTTTTTCTTCTTCCGATTTGCACGACGCATCTGGAAAATATCACTTTCCGAGATCACGACAAAATGGATCAACGGATATTCAAATCCATTTTTCATTTTACCCGCCGCAACCATGATTTCCCCTGCTTCCAGGTTCCGATCGAGTTTTTCCCGATATGCCGCTTCCAGTCCCGCCTCCCGGATTTCTCCCGCCAGCCTTTTTGCCCGCGTATTGGATGGGGACAGAACGAGAATTCTGTATTTTTTCTTCTTAAATGCTTTTAGATCCTTGATGAGTCTTTCGAAACTGTTATTATACGGCTGAATCGAACGAACCTCCAGATTATATTGACGCGATGCTCTGGTAAATGGTATTTTGTGTATCAGCATGCTCATATAGATCAACGGCTGACGTTCCAGCTTTGCGATCGTCTCTCCAAAAGAACAGATCCGGTTCATCTGTCCCGGAAGGATATATCCCCCTTCCAGACGCGCTTTCATACTGTTTTCATACTCCTCCGTAAAGGCACGCGCACGTTCCTCAACCCGATTTGGTTCATCAATAACATAAACCGTATCCTCTGCCGAAAAATAACTTTGCAGGGATACCGAATCATCATAGAAATAAGAAAGGCACGCATCCGCGTCAGAAAGACTTCCAAGCTGGGTAAGTTCCTCCCGGATACGTTCCATCTCCCGGTTGCTCCTCGCATAAGCCTCCGTTTTCATCTCTTTTTTCAGGCAATCCGCAAAGGCTTTCTGCTCCTGTTCCATCTTTTTTAACCCCTTCGCAATCAGGTCTTTTGTTAAGATCACCTCTGTAGCAGGATAAATCGTAATCTTATCGACATTTTCAATCGACCTCTGGCTTTCCGCATCAAAACTTCGAATGGAATCAATTTCGTCATCCCACAATTCAATCCGGTATGGACAGTCTTCCAGTACCGGATAGATATCAATGATCCCGCCCCGAACAGCAAACTCGCCCGGATTTTCAACAAAGGAAGATTTTACATAGCCGATATCCACAAACATTTCCTGTATTTTAACCACATCGATCGTCTTCCCTGTTTTTAGAGCTATCTTATGTTTCTCAATAATATCCAGCGGAAGCAGCCTATCCATAAGACCGTCAATCGTGATCACTACAGTGACCGGTTTCTTTTCTATCAAAACCCGGAGCACAGCCAGACGTTCCTGCAGCATCGCATTGCCATGAATATCCGCACTATAAAACAACAGATCCTTTGCCGGAAAGTAATAAACTTCTTTATCATAAAAGCGGTATTCCTCTACCAGTTCCCGCGCTTTTATCTCACTGTAAGTAACAATTACACGATTTCGATATCGTTCTCCCACACCATGTATAAAGTGGCATTTTTGACTATCGATGCACCCGCTGACGATCAGCGGAGTCTTACCCTCCTGCAGATCATTCACTATAGTTCTATATTCCTGATATTCTTTTAACGGATCCATGATCGTCTTCATGTTCCCACCTTCTCTCTATTTTACCTTTTTATTATATTGATTCATTGCCTGATCTATGTCATCCCAGACCATCAGCTCCACTGCACCGGCAATATCCGGCATCAGTTCTTCATAAATTTTCAATTCTTCTTTTGAAAAATGTCCCAGCACATAAGCTGCAAGATCATATTCTTTTGGCTTTTCTCCTACGCCGATACGAATGCGTGGGAATTCCTGGCTTCCGAAATGCGAAATAATACTCTTAATTCCGTTATGCCCTCCAGCACTTCCTTTTTTCCTAATTCTAAGCTGTCCCACATCCAGATTGATATCATCATAAATAATGATAAAATCTTCCGGTTCCAATTTGTAAAAATCCATGATCGGTCTTAAACATTCCCCGCTCAAATTCATATAGGTCATCGGTTTTACTAACAGCACTTTTTGTCCATCGATGATTCCTTTTCCGATCAGCCCTTTGTGTTTTTTTGTATCCACAGAAATTCTGTATTTATCTGATAAATAATCAATTGTCTGAAAACCGATATTATGTCTGGTTCCATGATATTTTTTATCCGGATTTCCCAATCCTACGATTACTTTCATTTCTTTATCCCTTTCTGATTATTAGACATTACTGCTTTGATAGGATAACACAAAAGGAACACTGTAGGCAAGCCTGCTTCCGCTTTGCCGTACAAAACCTGCAGAGCACTTTTATTGTATGGGAAACAAAATTTGCTATGCAAAAAAAAGCTGTCCACAAAATTTGCAGACAGCTTTTTATCTCTTTTATACTTGTGCAGACTCTTCTAACAGAGCCGCTTCATAATGCTTAAGGATCGTGTTCTGGATCATCTCTCTCGTCTGAGTATTGATCGGATGGGCAATATCACGATATTCCCCATCTGTCGCTTTTCGGCTCGGCATCGCAATAAAGGTACCTTTTTCCCCTTCAATCACTTTAATATCGTGAATCACAAACTCATTATCAAACGTAACAGAAACAACCGCTTTCATCTTTCCTTCTTTTGCAACTTTTCTGATTCTCACGTCTGTAATCTGCACGATGTAACCTCCCGCCAAAC
>DVKZ01000098.1 GCA_018715775.1 Candidatus Fimousia stercorigallinarum
GGGCAGGAGGTGATACATATGCAAAAACTTGAAAATAAATTAGTACAGAAAAGATTGGAACCGGAACTGAAACTCATCAACATGGAAACGGTGGAAGTGGAACAGATCGAATGGTTGCTCTATCCCTTTATTCCATTTGGGAAAGTAACAATTATTCAGGGAGATCCGGGAGAAGGAAAGACGACAATGGTACTTCAGATCATTGCGAAACTGACCAGAGGAGAGTCAATTCTTCCTGATGATCCAACGAAAGATAAAAGAACAGATGATGATAATGAAGATGGTGTGGTTGATAAAGAAAATATTAGAAACAATGCATCATCATATCATTTGGAAACACCTGTAAATGTAATCTATCAGACTGCAGAGGACGGACTTGGGGATACGATAAAACCAAGATTACTTGCAGCAGGTGCTGACTGTACAAAGGTCATGGTCATTGATGATAGTGAGCAGCCACTGACGATGGCAGATGTCCGACTGGAAGAAGCAATCGTGCAGACAAAAGCCAAAATGGTTGTACTTGACCCAATTCAGGGCTTTCTGGGGGCAGAGGTGGATATGCACCGAGCAAACGAAATCCGTCCATTGATGAAGCGCATTGCAGTCCTGGCAGAGAAATACCATTGTGCGATTATCCTAATTGGACACATGAACAAGAACAGCAACGGAAAATCTTCCTACCGGGGACTTGGTTCTATTGACTTCCAGGCAGCTGCAAGAAGCGTCTTGATTGTCGGACGCATTAAGGATGAACCAGAAGTAAGAGTTGTGTGCCATACAAAGAGTTCCCTAGCACCGGAGGGGAAAGCTATAGCATTCCGTCTGGACAAAGACAACGGATTTGAGTGGATTGGCGAGTACGATATTAGTGCCGATGAACTGCTTAATGGAGATGGGAAAGGACAGAAAAGCCGAAAAGCAAAAGAATTTCTGATTGAAAGACTGGCTGACGGAGGCTTACCACAAAAAAAGATTGAAGAAGAAGCAGAGAAACGGGGAATAAAAAAGAAAACACTGAGAAATGCCAAAATGGAACTGGAAATAGATTCCGTAAAACATGGAAATCAGTGGTATTGGATGTTATCAAAGTAGAAAAGGAAGATGGCAAGGTGACCATATCTTAAGAAAAGGGCATCTTGCCACCTTAAAAGGAGATCAGATGAAAAACAGAAACGTACAGATTCCATATGAGTTGTTTTATCAGCTTTTGCAATATTTTCTTATGGAGAATTATGAAGGTGAAGACAGCATCCGGAAAGGATTGGAAAAGAAACTGAATGCAATGGTGGATCGGGAATTATACAGCAAATATAAAACAGCACCAACAGAAGAAGAAAGAGAAGAGTCCCGGCAGGAATACCTGGAAAGAAAGGGAATACCGGAAAGTTTTCGATGGTAGGGATTCTTATTGATTACTTTGGAACAGGAGCGTGCCACGCACCTGTATGTAGCAGACAAGGAAAAAGTCGGTAAGGTGCAGACGAGAGGTTGTGGATTGCCCGACCGTCTATTGATGAGCTATTGGGTGTGAAAGGGAGCCCCGAATCAGGGCATCCTTTCAGCAGGATAATGGAAAGGATCATATGACAATGAGAGAAGGAAGATTAGGCTATAACAGCAGCAATGACAGATACGGTTTATTATCATCGGATTTATGGATTGATACAGGATTTCACTGTGGGGAATGTCTGGAAGTACTGATTGATGATCAGTGGGTGCAGACCAGAATGGAAATGAATCTGTCAAGGGAATGGTATCTGGTAGGGACATCGTACTGTGGAGATCTGGAATATATCCAGGCGAGAATACCGGAATAGATCAATCAGACGAGTAACGCAGAAGCAATCCGACCAGCGGGAGGAATAGCCCCCGGCAGGGCGCAAGGGTACTTTTGATGGACGGTATGGCTGTCGAAAGTGCTTTTGCGTTACTTTTGACAAAAGTAACAAAACCGCCGTATCCGGCGAAGATTTCTTTTAAGCGCAATGACTGGCGTAAATACAAATTATGTGCCATATCTGGCACTGCTTTTAGAAGGCGAGGTGAGAAGCATGACGATGAAACGAACCATCAGTGGAATGATCGGAGCTGGTTCCCTGGCTCATAACAGACGAGATTTTATAGCAGAAAATGTTGATCCAAACAGGGTACACTTGAACATTTGTTACCAGAATGAAAATCTGAAAGAGGTCTACAAAGAGCTGTTCGATGATTCTGTGGAACGATACAATGTAGGAAAAAGAAAGGATCGTCAGATTACAAACTATTATGAAAAGATCCGTCAGGGAAAACAGGAAAAGTTGTTCCATGAAGTGATTTTCCAGATTGGAAATTGTGAAGATATGGCTGTCGGAACACCGGAGGGGGAGCTTGCAGTAAAGGTGTTGGATGAGTATGTAAAGGATTTTGAGAAACGCAATCCGACACTTCATGTATTTAGCTGTTATCTGCATCAGGACGAAGCCACTCCACATCTGCATATTGATTTTGTCCCTTATGTGACCGGTTGGAAAGGGAAAGGAATGGATACAAGGGTTTCCCTGAAGCAGGCATTAAAAAGTCTGGGATTTCAAGGAGGGAACAAGCACGATACGGAGCTGAACCAGTGGATCAACCATGAAAAAGAAGTTCTTGCAGAGATTGCCCGGCAGCATGGAATTGAATTGGAACAGAAAGGGACACATGAGGAGCATCTGGATGTTTATAATTTTAAGAAGAAAGAGCGAAAAAAGGAAGTACAGGCACTGGAACAAGAAAAGGAATATCTTACTGTAGAGAATGAAGGACTGATCGCACAGATTGCGGAGGCAAGGGCTGATATAAAGCATTTAGAAGCTGATAAAGAACAGGCAGTTAAGGAAAAAGAAGTGGCTATGAAGCGTGCAAAAAAAGCAGAGGAAGATTTGCACAGCTTGGAAGAACGCAGAGAGAAGTTGCAGCCTGTTATGGATAATGTCAGCAAGGAAATAAAGGAATATGGAACAGTGAAAACTCTACTTCCGGAAGCTGGTGCATTAGAACGCGCAGCAACTTACCGAGATAAAAAAATAAAACCACTGTTTACCCAGATGAAAAATAAAATTGCTGCAATGGCTGCACAGGTCAAAGAACTTACAAAAGAAGTAGAAAAATGGAAACACAAATATCAGGAAACAAAGCAGGCATACAACCGAGTACAGAGAGAGTTAGATACGGTACGTGAAGAAAAACAGCAGTTATCTGAGAAAAAACAACAATTGCAGGATGTTTCCGACAGATATGACCGAGTAGTGCGTGTTCTTGGGGAAAATATTGTAGAGGATGTGGTACAGCAAGATATACAAGAGCAGAAGGCATTAGAAGAAAAACGACAAATGGAGCAAATGCCAAAAGGCAGTATTCACGAAAGATTGGCTTGGGGTGCCCGAAAAAGTGAGATGGAGAACCAACAGCGTAAGAAAAATAAAACAAAGAACAGAGGAATGGAGAGATAAGATGATGAAAAAGCACATTTATGATGAAAGTAATGGATTAAGCTACACACTGCATGGAGATTATTACTTGCCGGATCTGGCAGCGAATGAGGAAGAACCGATATATGGAAAATATGGAATGCTGCGGAAACGTTTTTTGAAAGAGCATAGACCGGCAAGGTACCAGTATTTACTGATGACTGGGGAGTTGACAGCACACTTGAATCAAGTTGATCAGGAAGCCAGAGAGCAGGTGGAAACGGTGATGAAGCAGATGGAGGAAAAACAGGGAGTGACGGAGATGCTGAAAATGCAGGATCAGATGAAATGGGTCGGATTGATGAACAATATTAAAGCTTGTGCAGAAGAAATTGCATTGAAAAAAATTATATATTTGTAAAAATAAGAAATCTCTGTTCGAATGTTTATTGTTATTTAATATTCGAATGGAGTTTTTTTATGGACAAATAAATATGGTAGAAGTATAATGAGCAAAAAAAGAAAGGGGAGATTCTTATAAGAGAAGCGCCAGAAAGATTTAAATTAGAAGATACAACAGTATGGTCCTTTCCGGAAAGAGGAAGTTGGGCAACACATTCGGGGAAATATAGAGGAAATTGGTCTCCATATATTCCTAGAAACCTTATTTTACGTTATTCAAAGAAAAACGATTGGATACTAGATCAATTCTTAGGCAGTGGTACAACATTGATAGAAGCAAAGCTATTAGGAAGAAATGCTATCGGTGTTGATATAAATTCTGAAGCTGTCAAGCTATCTAACACAAATCTTAATTTTACTTGTCAAGAAAGTTCAAAAATTTTCACTAAGCAAGGAAATGCAACTGAATTATCGTTTATAAAAGATGAAAGCATAGACCTTATCTGTACGCATCCACCATACGCAAATATTATACGATACAGTAAAGAAATTCCGGGAGATATTTCTCACTTAAAATATGAGGAGTTTTTGAAGGAGCTAGAGCAAGTTGCAAGAGAAGCATATAGAGTGTTAAAGAAGCAGGGAATATGTGCATTTATGATCGGAGACATACGACAAGAAGGTTATGTATTGCCTCTGGGGATGCAGTCAATGCAGAAATTTATAGATGTTGGTTTTAGACCTAAAGAAATTATTATAAAGGAACAGCATAATTGCCGATCATCAGATTACTGGAATAATATACAAAAAACATTTTTGATGTTGGCACATGAATATATATTTGTCTTGGAAAAATAGAAGTATCGTAAAAGGAGATACAAGAGCGAGGCAAGTATCTCCTTTGTGAAAAATTGTCTACCAAGTAAGGAGTAGTTTATCATGAACGACTTCATTTTGCATAGTTTGACCAGCGTTTTGCAATAGATCAATCATAGAGGTACCACAATT
>DVKZ01000099.1 GCA_018715775.1 Candidatus Fimousia stercorigallinarum
AAGAGGATTATGAAAGCTACTACGAAGATACAATGAAAGCAGGGCATTATGAAAATAAAGCAGAATCCGTAGAGATCATGATCAAATCCTCACCGGAGATTATCAGGGAACTGATCGGATATGGTGTGGATTTTGATAAGAACGGGGAGGAAATTGCTTATACAAGAGAAGGCGGTCATTCCAAATTCCGGATCATGCATCATAAAGATATAACCGGAAAAGAGATAACGAGTAAATTATATGAACAGGTAAAAAAACGTTCTAATATTATTATCCTGGAACATACGACAATGATCGATATTGTAGAAGATCAGGGCAGATGCTGTGGTGTTGTTGTCAGTGAACCGGATGGCAATTATGATGTATATTATGGAAAGAATGTCGTTCTGGCAACAGGAGGAGTTGGGGGACTGTTCCGTAATTCTACCAATTTCAGACATTTGACTGCGGATGGTCTGGCAATTGCATTAAAACATCAGATTGCTCTGGAAAACATCAACTACATTCAGATCCATCCGACGACACTGTATTCAAAAAAACCGGGGCGTAGATTTTTGATTTCAGAATCTGTACGTGGAGAGGGAGCTGTTCTGTTAAATAAGCATGGTGAGCGCTTTGTAGATGAACTGCTTCCACGAGATATTGTAACTGAGGCGATTCGAAAACAGATGAAGGAAGATGAATCGGATCATGTTTATATGTCAGTGAAACATATGGATAAAGAAGAATTGCTCAGACATTTTCCGAATATTTATGCGAGATGCCTGGAAGAAGGATATGATATGACAAAAGATTTGATTCCGGTCACCCCGTCTCAGCATTATTTTATGGGAGGCATCCGGGTTGACTGCAACAGTGCAACATCTATGCCTCATCTTTATGCCGTAGGAGAGACGAGCTGCAATGGTGTACACGGGAAAAACAGGCTGGCCAGCAATTCTCTTTTAGAGGCGCTTGTTTTTGCAGAAAGAGCCGCAAAACATATCACACAGGATGAAGGAACACTGGCAGAAGTGCCGGTGGATGTGTTACAATATCCTTCAAGGGAAGAAATCCAGAAAGAGTACAGTGCTCTTGTACTGGAAGAAATTAAAAGAAGGGATGGAGATTTTTATGCTAAGTGGTGTAACCCTGAAGCTTCAGTTGGATGATTATATCCTGAATGCGTTAAAAGAAGATATCACAAGTGAAGATGTGTCTACCAATGCGGTAATGCCCAATGCAAAACAGGGAATTGTAGAACTGATCTGTAAAGAAGACGGCATAGTATGCGGATTGGACGTATTTGAACGGGTATTTACATTATTAGATGAAAAAACCGTGTTTGAAACCGAGTTAAAAGATGGTGATGAAGTAAAGAACGGACAGTTGATGGGAGTTGTAAAAGGCGATATCCGGGTGTTATTGTCCGGTGAACGTGTTGCTTTGAATTATCTACAGAGAATGAGCGGCATCGCGACATTTACAAAGTCGTTGGCGGATGAATTAAAGGGTTCGAAAACAAAGTTGCTGGATACACGGAAGACAACGCCGAATATGCGTCCTTTTGAAAAATATGCGGTTACGGTCGGCGGCGGAAATAACCACCGCTATAATCTGTCCGATGGTGTTATGTTAAAAGATAATCATATCGGTGCTGCAGGCGGAATCAAGGAAGCAGTTGCTCTTGCGAAAGCGTATGCACCATTTGTACGAAAGATTGAAGTTGAGACGGAGACGTTGGAGCAGGTAAAAGAAGCGGTAGAAGCCGGAGCGGATATTATCATGCTTGACAATATGAGTTATGAGCAGATGAAAGAAGCGGTTGCATATATTGACGGAAGGGCCGAGACGGAATGTTCCGGCAATGTGACAAAGGATCGACTGTCTGCGATCCGGGAGATTGGTGTTGACTATGTATCAAGCGGTGCTTTAACACATTCCTATCCGATCCTGGATATTTCATTAAAGAATCTGCATCCGACGGAATAAACTTATGAAGCTGCAGAAAACGACAAAAGGGATGTTTCTGGTTTTTCCGGAATATGAACAGCATGTGAAACATCCTGGAGATCAATTCCGAATTTTAGTATCGAAACTGAATGAGTATATACATGCATATGAAGTCAATTATCGAACTTATGAACAAAGGAAGCAGAATGGAGAAACGGGTGTGTTTACCGGATTAAAGGGCATGACGATCAGTCTGGACGGTCCATATGAGGGTGTCTGCTTATTTGATCATTATCGTCCGGTTAAGACAAAAAAAGAATTAGAGCAGATGATGGAAGAATTACATATGTTTGTTGAGAGGTAAAACCGGAAAGATTTTCACTTGATCAGTGGAAGTCTTCCGGTTTTCTTTTCCTCATTTGTGTGAAGGGATAATTGACTTTTTCTATGAAATAAGAGAAAATATGATTTAGAAGCACGAGTAATATTTTTAAGATGGAAAGGAAAAATATGATAGAATATCAATACACAGTAACCGATCCTTCCGGACTGCATGCACGACCGGCAACGCTGATAGCGGCATGCTGCATGAATCACAAAAGTTCTGTTCATATGGTGAATGAAGATAAATTTATAGATGCCGGAGATGTTCTGGCTGTCATGGGTCTATATGCAAAACATGGACAGAAGATTATGTTTTATATTGACGGGGAAGATGAGGAAGAGACGCTTGCTGATCTGAAAAGTACGCTGGAACGATTGTAAAAAAAGTTTACCAGTGGTAAAGTACATATTGACAAATGGTAAAAACAATGTTAGTCTGTATACGTAATTATTCATTACGAAATAGAAATTATAATATGTGATTTGTTTTTATAGAATAAATGGTAACATTCTTTCTGAACAGATGAAAAAATGAAAATGTATAAATGAAAAAAATCATTGGAAACATTTGCGTTATGTGGGCCTCCATATTATAATGAGATTATTAAAGCAAAAAGGAGAGAAAAACTATGGCATCATTAGCTGCAACAGCAAACGAAATTAGAAAAAGTATTATTAAATCTGTGCATAGTGCAAAATCCGGTCATCCGGGTGGATCTTTATCATCCGCAGATATTTTCACATACCTTTATTTTGAGGAAATGAACATTGATCCAGAAAATCCAAAAGATCCGAACAGAGATCGTTTTGTGTTGTCAAAAGGACATGTAGCTCCGGCATATTATGCGACATTAGCAGAGCGGGGATATTTTCCAAAAGAAGATCTTTTGACATTAAGAAAGATTGGCTCTCATCTTCAGGGACATCCATGTATCGCACATACACCGGGTGTTGATATGTCAAGCGGGTCCTTAGGACAGGGTATTTCTGCGGCAGTCGGAATGGCTCTGGCTGCAAAACTACGTGGAGATGATTACCGCGTATATACACTGTTAGGTGATGGTGAGATCCAGGAAGGTCAGGTATGGGAAGCATCCATGCTGGCTGGTCACAGAAAACTAGATAACCTGGTTGTTATCGTTGATAATAACGGCTTACAGATTGATGGTAACATTGCAGACGTATGTTCTCCATATCCGATCGCGGACAAATTTAAAGCATTTAACTTTCATGTGATCGAAATTGATGGACATGATTTTGACCAGATTGCAGCAGCATTCAAGGCAGCAAGAGAATGCAAGGGAATGCCGACAGCGATCATCGCGAAGACTGTAAAAGGCAAAGGGGTAAGCTTCATGGAAAACCAGGCTTCCTGGCATGGAAGTGCACCAAACGATGAACAGACAGCAATTGCTCTGAAAGACTTAGAACAGTAGGAAAGCGAGGTATTGATAAATGGCAGATGTAAAGAAGATTGCAACCAGAGACAGTTATGGTAATGCACTAGTAGAATTAGGAAAAAAACATGAGGATCTTGTTGTTTTAGATGCTGACCTTGCAGCAGCTACAAAAACTGGAATCTTTAAAAAGGCGTTCCCAGAACGTCATATTGACTGCGGTATCGCAGAATCAAATATGGTAGGAGTCGGTGCAGGGCTTGCAGCAGCAGGTATGGTTCCGTTTGTAAGTTCTTTTGCTATGTTTGCGGCAGGAAGAGCATATGAACAGGTTCGTAACTCTGTTGGATATCCTCATCTGAACGTAAAGATCGGCGCAACACATGCCGGAATTTCCGTTGGGGAAGACGGTGCGACTCATCAGTGTAATGAAGATATCGCATTAATGAGAACAATTCCAGGCATGGTGGTGATCAACCCTGCAGATGATACGGAAGCAAGAGCAGCAGTTTATGCGGCATATGAACATGATGGTCCGGTTTATTTAAGATTTGGACGTCTGGCAGTACCGGTAATCTTTGATCCGGAAGACTATCATTTTGAGATCGGTAAAGGACAGGTTCTGACAGAAGGAACCGATGTTACGATCATTGCGACCGGATTAATGGTAAGCAATTCTCTCGATGCAGCCAAGATGTTGGCAGAAAAGGGAATCAGTGCAAAAGTGATCAACATGGCTACGATCAAACCGCTGGATGAAGAACTGGTGATCGCTGCAGCAAAAGAAACCGGAAAAGTTGTTACAGTAGAAGAACATTCAGTGATCGGCGGTCTTGGAAGTGCTGTATGTGATGTATTAAGTGAAAAATGTCCGACGCAGGTATTGAAAATCGGTATCAATGATGAATTTGGACATTCCGGACCGGCATTAGATCTGATTGCTGAATTTGGTTTAGATGCAAAAGGAATTGCAGAAAAAGTAGAAGCATTTGTAAAATAATACTGTTTTCTAAAAAGACAGTGTGGCTAAATAAAAAATGGTGCAGAGCAGCATGGAAGGAACATGCTGCTCTGTTTTTTTGTATAAGAAAATGTGTTCCTATACCCTGGTTATTGATAATTATTATCAATAAAAGACTTGACAATGGGATTGAGAATCGTTATCATAATAGATGAAAAATGAAATTGAGAATCGCTTTCAAAATTAAATAAAACGATGTAGTTTGCAATCTGTGATGCATGCACCGGAACGCTCGCTGTTCCTTCTACTATTTCTACATTTTATCCTTTTTTGAGCAAAGGGCAAAACGGTGCAGGCAGCATTCGTTTTATATCATATGGAAGGCGGTTGTTTCCAAAAATCTCGATAGAATGGAGAAGAGATTATGAAGGATAACAATACAAGTGAATTAGTAATTGAAAAATTGAGAAGTCATGGATGCAGGATTACAAATCAACGCAGGATATTGATCGATGTTATATTAAAACACGATTGTGCGTCATGTAAGGAGATTTATTATCTGGCGTCCAAAAAAGATCCCTCTATAGGAATCGCAACCGTATATCGTATGATGCGGACATTAGAAGAATATGGGATCATTACAAGACAGTCAATGTATCAAGTAGAAATATAGAGAAAGAGAAGTGAGAAAATGCCGTTATCGATGGTAAAGGAAGGTATACCGTATATTATCCAGCGGATTGGCGGTAAAGAGGAGACTAGAAAATTCCTTGAAAAACTTGGATTTGTAACCGGAGCAGAAGTGACGGTGATATCCATGATCAATGGGAATATTATCATAAATATAAAAGATTCTAGGGTAGCCATTGGAAAAACGATGGCAAATAAGATTATGGTCGCATAAAAATGTGACCTTGGTTTTTCAGGAGGAAAAAAAATGAAAACATTGCATGACGCCAAAGTTGGTGAGACAGTCAAAGTCGTAAAATTAACGGGTCAGGGGCCTGTGAAAAGAAGGATCATGGACATGGGGATCACAAAGGGAATTGATGTGTATGTCCGCAAAGTTGCTCCGTTGGGAGATCCGATCGAAGTAACAGTCCGGGGATATGAGTTATCTGTCCGAAAAGCAGACGCAAAAATGGTTGAAGTGGAATAATACATAGCTTGTAAATATTTATTTTTAGGAGGGAAAAATATGGCAATTACAATTGCTTTAGCCGGAAACCCGAATAGCGGTAAAACAACATTATTTAATGCATTGACGGGTGCGAACCAGTATGTCGGCAACTGGCCTGGGGTAACGGTTGAGAAAAAAGAAGGAAGATTAAAAGGAAATAAAGAAGTGGTGATCGCCGATTTGCCGGGTATTTATTCTTTGTCTCCATATACGCTGGAAGAAGTAGTGGCGAGAAATTATCTTATAAATGAACAGCCGGATGCGATCATCAATATCATTGACGGAACGAACATTGAACGTAACCTCTATCTGACAACACAGTTGGTAGAAATGGGAATTCCGGTTGTCATGGCAATTAATATGATGGATATTGTCCGTAAAAATGGCGATCAGATTAATGTTTCAGCACTTTCTAAAAAGTTAGGCTGTGAAGTTGTTGAAATTTCTGCAATAAAAGGGGAAGGCGTGAAAAAAGCAGCAGATCTTGCAGTAAAAGCTGCAAAAGAAAAAAGAGTTGTGAATATTGTTCATGCCTTTGATCCGAAAGTAGAACGCGTAATTTCTTCGATTGAAGATAAGCTGGGTTCTTCTGTGGCAGAGGAACAGAAACGATTCTTTGCGATCAAATTATTGGAAAGAGATGAAAAAATCGAAGAAATCCTCACAAAAGTACCGAATGTGGAATCGGAGATCCATGAGATTGAAGCAATTATGGATGATGATACAGAAAGTATCATTACAAATGAAAGATATGTTTATATTTCCTCGATCATCGGGCAGTGTGTTGCGAAAAAGCGTTCGGCAGGTGAATTGACAACTTCCGATAAAATCGATAAGATTATTACAAACCGTATTTTAGCGCTGCCGATCTTTGCGGTAGTAATGTTTGCAGTATATTATATTTCGATGGTGTCTGTCGGTACGTTTGCAACAGATTGGACCAATGATGTATTGTTTGGAGAAATCATTCCTCCTGCTGTTGCAGGTGCATTGGAATCCATTGGCTGTGCTGCCTGGTTAGAAGGACTGATCGTAGACGGTATTGTAGCCGGTGTCGGTGCAGTGCTTGGATTTGTCCCTCAGATGTTAGTACTGTTCTTCTTACTTGCTATTTTGGAAGGCTGCGGCTATATGGCACGTATCGCATTTATCATGGACCGGATTTTCCGTCGCTTTGGTCTGTCCGGAAAATCTTTTATTCCGATGTTAGTCGGAACAGGATGCGGCGTACCGGGGGTCATGGCATCGCGTACGATTGAAAATGAACGCGACAGAAGAATGACCGTTATGACTACGACTTTTGTTCCTTGTGGTGCAAAAATGCCAATTGTAGGTCTGATCGCAGGTGCTGTATTCGGAGGAGCCGCATGGGTTGCGACGAGTGCATATTTTATCGGATTTGCAGCAATTATTGTTTCCGGTATTATTTTGAAGAAGACGAGATGGTTTGCTGGAGATCCGGCACCGTTCGTAATGGAGCTGCCGGCATATCATCTTCCGACAATTGGAAGTGTGCTCCGCCAGACCTGGGAACGTGGATGGTCATTTATTAAGAAAGCCGGTACGATCATCTTACTTTCTACGATTTTTGTATGGTTTACATCCGGATTTGGATGGGTTGACGGTGAATTCAGAATGTTAGAAGTATTGGAAATGGATCACAGTATCCTCGCATCGATCGGAAATGCGATCGCATGGATTTTTGCACCGCTTGGATGGGGTGACTGGAGATCGGCCGTTGCAGCTTTTACCGGTCTTGTTGCAAAAGAAAATGTTGTTGCTACTTTTGGTATCTTATATGGAGTGGAAGAAGTGGCAGAAGAAGGAAACGAGATCTGGGGCAATCTTGCAGCCAATATGAGTCAGATCGCAGCGTACTCTTTCTTAGTATTTAACTTATTATGTGCTCCATGTTTTGCAGCAATGGGTGCAATCAAACGTGAAATGAATAACACCAGATGGTTCTGGAGAGCGATTGGATATCAGTGTGTGTTTGCATACTTAGTTGCTCTTTGTGTATTCCAGATCGGTTCTGTATTAACAGGAGGAGGTTTTGGAATTGGAACGATTGCAGCAGTGATCGTCATTGCAGGATTTATCGTGGCATTAGTAAGACCTGCAAAACCGGGTGCATATTTCACAAAAAAAGAAACTGCAAAATTATAAATAGAATCCTTTTAAATCATTATATCCATGAAAGCCTGCCGGTTTCGGCGGGCATTTATGGTGTTTCATATTTTGAAATACAGGAGGTGTCAGGATGGGTACGATTGTAGTGCTTGCCATCTTACTGATCGTAGTTGGTCTCGTTATAAGAAGTATGTATAAAGATAAAAAAGCAGGAAAATCGCTGCAGTGCGGCGTAGACTGCAGACATTGCGGAGGACATTGTTCTCAGATGCATATGGATAAAAAGTAAAGAGCTTGTATGAGCGAAAAGCATAAGTATCGAACGATCGAAACTTATGCTTTTCTTGTGCAAAAGCTGCGAAGGGGGGCCGGTAAAAAGAATCAAAAAAGCCCTAAAACATCTTTCTCATAACGGAAAAAATTTGTTACAAAAAAAATATTACAAAAATATTACAAAGTTATTTACAAATCGTTATTATTGTGTTATTATGTATAACGTAATAGTTAAGAATGTTGGAGGAAGATGAAATGAATAAATATAAAACGCTGCATTTAAAATTTGTAACTTTTATTTTAACATTAATTATGACTATCGGAATGATCTATATCGGAGAAGCAAAAGATACATACGCTGCTTATAAAAGATATGTTACGGCATCATCATTAGCAATCCGTACAAAAGCATCTTCCAGTTCAAAGAAAGTAGGTTCTTATAAAAAAGGGAAGAAGATTACTTGTTATGGGAAAAAAGGAAATTGGACAAAAGTAAAATACAAAGGGAAAACTCGCTACGTATATACAAAATATTTATCAAAATCAAAACCAAAAAAAGTAACCGGATCACAGGTTGCAACTTATGCAAAAAAATTTGTCGGCAATCCATATAAGTATGGAGGAACAAGTTTAACAAAAGGTACTGACTGCTCCGGATTTACACAGTCCGTATATAAACATTTCGGATACAGTATTCCTAGAACTTCATCCAGCCAGAGAAGTGCTGGTAAGAAAGTAAGCTGGTCAAAGAAACAAAAAGGTGATATTATTTGTTATGATGGACATGTAGCAATCTATATTGGCAGCAACAAAATTGTTCATGCAAGTAATAAGAAAGACGGAATTAAGATCACCTCACCGGCAAATTACCGAAAAGTTCTCTCCGTTCGAAGAATTATTAAATAAAATGTGAACAAAATATAAAAAATAAAAGATTCTTCTTTTGTATCATTTGGCTTAATAAGCCGGATGAGCAAAAGGAGAATTTTTTTATTACATAAATATTACAAAGGTATTTACAAATGATGATGATTATGTTATTATGGTCCTCGTGAGTTAACAAATTTGGAGGAAAATAGAATGAATGAACATAGATTATTACATATAAAATTAGCAACACTTGTTTTAGCATTGATCATGGCTGTTGGAATGATTTATGCTGGTGGACAGAGAGAAACTTATGCGTCATATAAGAGATATGTAACGGCTTCTTCTCTTGCGATTCGTACGAAAGCATCATCCAGTTCCAAACAGGTTGGATCTTATAAAAAAGGAAAGAAGATCACATGTTACGGCACAAAAGGAAACTGGACTAAGGTAAAATATAAAGGCAAAACAAGATATGTATATACAAGCTATTTATCTAAGACAAAATCATCGTCTTCATCTTCGAAAGGACAGCAGGTAGCAAATTATGCAAAACAGTTTGTCGGCAATCCATATAAATATGGTGGAACAAGCTTAACAAATGGAGCGGATTGTTCCGGATTTACACAGTCTGTATATAAACATTTTGGATATAGTATTCCGAGAACATCATCCAGTCAGAGAAGTGCCGGTACAAAAGTAAGCTGGTCTAATAAAAAAGTGGGTGACTTGATTTGCTATGATGGACATGTAGCAATTTACATTGGTAATAATAAGATTGTCCATGCAAGTAATGCAAAAACAGGAATTAAAATTACATCTCCTGCGAACTATCGAAAAGTTCTTTCAGTTAGAAGGATTGTGAAGTAGTTAGAAAAGAAAGATTCTTCTTCCGAGCAAGTGTGACTGCGGGCAAGTGCAGCATAAGCAGTCCACCGGGGGAAGGGCCGTCCTGAAACGCACTGGCGTTTGAACGAACAGGACGGCTTTTTTTTGCAATATTTTTTATTTTGTAATATTTTTTACCCAACGGTATCTGCGGTAATACCAGATTTCAACCGGCATTTTGGTAAATTCGTCCAGGTTGAGGAGCAGATAGACAGCCGGGACCGGAAGATTTAAGAAGAAAGCTGCGAGAAATCCCAGGGGAACGATGATGCACCACATGTTGATCGTATCGCAGATCAGACCAAAACGGGTGTCGCCGCCGGCGCTGAAGATACCGCCGATCACGGTGGAGCTAAAGGATTTTCCAATCATATAACAGGAGCAGATCAGTAGCATGGATCTTAAGTATTCATGAGCCTGAGGGGTTAAATTACCTGCAAATTTAAGGACCAGAGGAATACAGGAAAATAAGATCATACAGGACCCTGCTCCGGCCGCCAAGGAAATAAGACACATCTTATTTCCTAATTTTTTTGCTTTTTGCAGATGTCCCTGTCCAAGTTCATTTCCGATTAAAATACCGGTTCCGGTGCCGATTCCGAGACAGAGACAGGCGGACATATTTTTTGCAATTTGTGCGATTGAATTTGCGGCAACCGCATCTGTTCCGAGGTGTCCCATAATAATGGAAGTCATCGTAAATCCGCATCCCCAGATTACCTGATTGGCGAGGGAAGGCCATGTATAATGAATGTAATCCTTTTGAAGCCAGAGGGGCGGATGCAGGAGATTCTTTATGCCGATGCGAATCTCGGACTGCCGCGCATTTTCAAAAAAGGTCAGACATAGTTCAACTCCGCGTGATATCGTCGTGGCAATGGCAGCACCTGCAATTCCAAGTTTTGGAAATCCAAAGAGGCCGAAAATCAGGAGTGAATTTAAAAGAATGTTTAGTATAACAGCGACGGAACCGTACATAGTGCTTAGAATTGCACGATCTGTATTTTTCATAATGCACAGATACATCTGTGAGATTCCCATAAACAAGTATGAGAGAGCAGTGATTCTTAAATAGGAAGCGCCGAGCCGGATTAAAACCGCATCATTTGTAAAAATCTTCATTAGAAAAACCGGTTGGAATAAAGCAGCTGAAGTAAAGATCAGTGAGATCAGTACGGAAAAACGTAAAGTGATGCCGAGAATTTCTTCAATACGTTTTTTTTCGCCTTTTCCCCAATATTGTGCGGCAAGCACCGTTTCTCCAATGGAAAAAGAACCGAGAAACAGACTTAAGACAAAGGAAACCTGTCCGGCAAGAGATACCGCAGACAGGGAATCCTGGTTGAGAAATCCGAGCATAAGGGCATCGGATGCGCTCACAAGTGCCGTCATAAAGTTTTGAAGTGCCATGGGGAGCACTAAAATAAATAATTTTTTAAACAGGATTTTATTTTCTGAAT
Source organism: Candidatus Fimousia stercorigallinarum (assembly GCA_018715775.1). GTDB lineage: Bacteria > Bacillota > Clostridia > Lachnospirales > Lachnospiraceae > Fimousia > Fimousia stercorigallinarum. Next base: position 11,473 of record DVKZ01000099.1, read on the forward strand.
GCATGGGTAAAGCTCCTTCTATGTATTCTTTTGCTATTTTATAATATTTGAATACGCGAGACAAGAAAAGAATGGAAAAACGGAAGAAAAAGTATGAGGAAAATACATGGAAGAATCAGTAAAAATATGATAAGATGGTAATAACGCAGAGGGTAGTATGCAAGAGGAAAGGATGATCTATCATGGAGAAAGATAGAAAACAAAATTCCATAACGATCGCAGTTACTGCAGACCTGCATTTATTGGCAAATCGGCTTCATGATACCGGAGAAGCATTTCTACGTATGCATGATAATGGGGATGGAAAGCAGATGAAGAACGGGACGAGGATCATTCATCAGATGCTTTCTGATATTCGGGAACTGAACCCTGATGCTTTGCTGATTGCCGGAGATCTGACATTAAATGGAGAGCGGGCAAGCCACGAGGAGATTACGGAGCAGCTAAGAATAATAAGAGAGCAGGGAATTTCTGTCTATGTTTTGCCCGGAAATCACGATATTGGACGTCCGGATGCCAAAGGATACTTTGAAGATCAGGTTTTTTCGGTGCCGACGATCACTGAGCGGGAATTTGCAGCCTTGTACGAAGAATTTGGATATGGACAGGCGATTTCCAGGGATCCGAATAGTTTAAGCTATGTAGCAAAACTGTCTGATGAGAATTGGCTGTTTTGTCTGGATAATTGCTGCCGGATCAACGGAGTTCCGGAGCATTATGGGGAACTGTCGGAGGATACGATGACATGGCTTTTCGAAATGCTGAAAAAGGCGAGAGAGATTGGCGTATTTCCGATTGTTGCAGGGCATTATAATCTTGCCTATCATAATAAAGTCTTTAAATATGGATTTACGATGCGTAATTATGATGAAGTTGGGGAATTACTGCGAAAATACAATACGGTTTTGTATTTAAGTGGACATATGCATATGCAGCACATGAAGTTTCAATCCGGTATCGTAGATATTGCAACTTCTTCTCCGGCAACTTATCCGCATCAGTTTGGAGTACTTCAGATGGAACATGGAAATAAGGCGTATTATCAGACGCAGATGATTCGCATGGATCGGGCGGAAAGAGAAGGATTCCGATGGTTTTATCAAAATAAATTTAAGTGGCAGGTCTTAAATGAGCTGGAACATAAGTCGAATCTCACAAAAGAGGAAAAAGAACGGATGGCGGATTTTGCGGCGAAGATGAATCTATTTTATTTTTCAGGACATTTTTATATGTTGGAAGCGGAACTTGGAAATTCAGAAGAGTGGGCATTATGGATTGAAAAAGGAAATGATATATTCTTTTACTCGTACCTGAAGAGCATGATTTATGATTCGATGCGGAATCATAATATCTATACGGATTTAATCAGGGAAAAGTGATAGATGATATCGGCAGTTTTGACAACAGGGAGAGTCTTGAAAATCATATGAAAAACGATAATTTATTATGCCAGATGGATTGTTTTAAAGGTGTTGGAAACGATTCACTCAATCTTTTATGGAAAAAGGGAAAAGTAGTAACTTATAAGAAAAATCAGACGATCTTCCGGGCAAAGGAGACAGTACAGAATATATATGTTCTTCTTTCCGGGAAAACGATAATTTACAATTTGACGCATGCCGGAAAGAGGAAAATCTTATTCATTTTCGGAAAGGGAACGTTGTTAAATGAGCATGTGTTTGATGATCATGTAACATCGTTTTATTGTGAAGCGATTGAGAACTGTACAGTCTTTGTCATCCAAATGGAAGTATTTATGGAATGCATGAAAAAAGATTTTTTGTTGATAAAATCAGTGCTTAATGCGCAGGAGCGGAAAATGTGGAGACTGGGGCATCAGTTGAAAAACACCGTCGGGAGTATTTATATGGAACGAAAGCTTGCGGCAAAGTTGTGGAAACTGGCAAGAGATTTCGGTATTGAACGGCCGGAGGGAATTGAGATTGACATTAATATGACGATCACATTTCTTGCAGATATGCTCGGAGCTCCGAGAGAGACAACTTCTAAGACCTGCAAGGCGTTATCGGACTATGGACTGATTTCGATGAAGAAAAAACGGATCACAATCGTTGATCCTGCACGAGTCTCGCATTTTTATAAAACAGGAGAGATTCAGCAAAAGAAAAATGATAAATGAAATCTATGATCTGATAGGGAAATTGTTCGAAAAATAATAGATTTAAGAAATGATTCTGTGACCGATGTCACAGAATTTTTTTTGCCAGATTGATATACTATTATCAAGAAGAAATAGTAGATGGCAAGTATTGCCAGGAAAGGAGTTGTTATGGGAGTTCGATTATCAAAATCGGAAGCGGCAAAGAGATTTGCACAGTGGACAGAAAAATATGATGTGTACGCCCCAATGCTGATGGAGGGAGAAGGGTGTTTTTCGGATACTGATGTGATTCGTTACGGAAAAGTATCTTCTCTTGATGATATCGTATGGGACAAGAAGTCAGATTATTCGTTTAAAGAAACCTTGCTGCCAATTAATGAAACTTTGTTTTATTATACGGAAGATCAGACTACCGTACCAAAAGGACCACAAAAGGGGCTGCTGATTTTCTTGCGTTCCTGCGATCTTCATGCCGTAAAACGTTTGGATGATATCTATCTGAACAACAAATTTGAAGATTTTTATTATGCCCGGATCAGAGAGCGTGCAAAATTTATTTTGATGGGCTGCGAGACAAGCTGTCAATCGGGATTTTGTGTCAGCATGGGTACAAATCAGAACAATGATTACGATGCTTACATGAAAGTGGATGGAGATACCGTATATGCAGACGTTAAATGTGATGAGCTGAAGGATTTTACGCAAGAAGGTATCCCTTGTGATGTGACACCGGATTATGTAACAGAAAACATCGAAAAAGTAACTCTTCCAAAAAATCTTTCAAACGAAAGCTTCACAAAAGAAATCTGGCAGGAATATGGAGACCGATGTATCACATGCGGGCGATGTAATTTTGCCTGTCCGACTTGTACCTGTTTTACGATGCAGGATATCTTTTACAAAGATAATGCAAAGGTGGGAGAAAGAAGAAGAGTGTGGGCTTCTTGTCAGGTTGATGGTTATGACGAGATTGCCGGAGGAATTGGCTTCCGTAAGACGAAAGGAGACCGTGTCCGTTTTAAAGTGATGCATAAAATTTATGATTTTGAGAAGCGTTTCGGCTATCCGATGTGTGTTGGATGCGGACGTTGCGACGATATCTGTCCGGAATATATCTCATATTCCAATTTGATCAACCGCTTAGCAAAGGAGGAGATTGAACAATGAAAAATGAATACATTCCTCAATTGTCTACCATTAAAAATGTAGTAAAACATACGGATCTTGAATATACCTTTTCCATGGAATTTAAAGGCGATGTAAGACCGGGACAGTTTTTTGAAGTTTCTCTGCCAAAATACGGGGAAGCACCGATTTCTGTCAGTGGGATCGGAGAAGATACCGTCGATTTTACGATCCGTCGCGTCGGAAAAGTTACAAATGAGATTTTTGAAAATTATGTCGGAGATTCTCTGTATATTCGTGGACCGTATGGAAATGGATTTGACGTGGATAACTATAAGGGAAAAGAAATTGTGATCATTGCCGGCGGAACCGGACTTTCTCCTGTCAGAGGCGTTGTCAATTATTTTGCGGAACATACGGATGAGGCAGTTTCCACAACACTGATCGCCGGATTTAAATCCCCGAAAGATGTTTTATTTAAAGATGATTTTCAAGCGTGGAAAGAAAAGATCAATGTGATCCAAACCGTAGATTCCGCTCCGGAAGGATATGAAGGGCCGGTTGGAATGGTAACAAAATATATTCCGGATCTGAAATTTGAAAATATTGAAAATGCAGTCTTTATCTGTGTCGGACCTCCGATCATGATCAAGTTTACGATCATGGAAATCCAGAAACTGGGTGTACCGGATGAAAGCATTTGGATCTCACATGAAAGAAAGATGTGCTGCGGCCTTGGAAAATGCGGACATTGTAAGATCGGATCGACCTATATCTGCTTAGATGGGCCTGTATTCAACTACGTAGACGGAAAAGAACTGATTGACTAGGAGGTGTCGGAATGGGATTAGATATTAATACAAAGAAATTAAAGAAAAATGCATTTCGTGTATCCAAAGTTCGTGGGATCGGAGCTTCCCGTATCCGTGTGCCGGGAGGATACTTAAATGCGGAGGTGCTCGGAATGGTGCAGGAGATCGCGCAGGAATACGGAAACGGTTACGTGCATTTGACTACCCGTCAGGGATTTGAGATTGAGGGCATCCGCTATGAAGATATGGATGAGATCAACAAAAAGTTACAGCCGATCATCGAAATGTTGGAGATCAATCAGACAGACCCTAATACCGGATATCCGGCTTCCGGAACGAGAAATATCAGCGCATGCATCGGGAATAATGTCTGTCCATTTGCAAATTATAATACTGCAGAGCTGGCAAAGAGAATTGAAAAAGAGGTTTTCCCGAATGACTTGCATTTTAAAATCGCCTGTACGGGATGTTCCAATGACTGCGCGAAGGCAAGAATGCATGACTTCGGCATCATTGGCATGACCATGCCACAGTATGATCCAAGCCGCTGCGTTGCCTGTCAGGCATGCATAAAAGGCTGCCGTCAGTTATCGGTTGACGCCCTGCGTCTGGAAAATTACAAAATCGTACGAGATGAAGAAAAATGTATCGGATGCGGCGTCTGTGTAACAAAGTGCCCGACGAGAGCTTTGACAAGAAGCAAGAAAAAATACTATAAACTCGCCATTATGGGAAGAACCGGAAAGAAAAATCCGAGATTGGGAGAAGATTTCCTTGTATGGGCAGATGCGGAAAATATCATTAAGATCATTAAAAATACGTATAAATTTGTGGAAAAATATATTTCTCCGGATGCACCTGCCAGAAAAGAACATATCGGCTATATCATCGATCGTGTCGGATTCGAAGAATATAAAAAATGGGCATTAGAAGGTGTGGAACTGATGCCGGAAACGATCATGAAGGAATGTGTATACTGGAATGGTATTCATTTTAAACGATAATGAAGGGAGAAAACGATGAAAAAAATACAATCGACCTGTAATTATTGTGCCATTGACTGTAATTTGGATTTTTACGTGGAAGATAATAAGATTGTAAAAACCGTACCGACAAAAGGATATCCGGTCAATGACGGTTTCAGTTGTATTAAGGGACTGTCGCTTAGCAAACAGCAGACGACGGTAAAACCAAATTCGCTGCCTAAGATCAGACAGAAGGACGGAAGTTTTAAAGAAGTATCCTGGGATGAAGCTTTTACCCATGTGGCATCGGAATTGAATCGGATCCAGGCGGAGTATGGAACGGAAAGCGTAGCCGGTATCAGTACCGGACAGCTGACGCTGGAAGAATTTGCGATTTTCGGACATGTGATGCGCAATTACCTGCAGACGAATGTTGATGGGAATACAAGGCTTTGTATGGCAACAGCGGTTGTTGCCCACAAACAAAGCTATGGATTTGATGCACCGGGATATACGTTAAAAGATCTGGAATTATCCGATACATTGATCTTTATCGGATCCAATCCGGTTGTCGCTCATCCGATCGTGTGGGGAAGAGTCCGTCAGAATCAGGTGCCGGGACATAAGATTATCGTGATCGATCCGAGAAAATCAGAGACGGCAATGAATGCGGACTATCATTATGAATTAAAGCCTCGGACTGATCTTCTCCTGCTTTATACAGTTGCTCATTTACTGATTGAAAACGATTATTTAGATCATGATTTTATCCGGGAACATACGGAACATTTTGATGAATTTAAAGATTTTGTGAAAACCTATACACTGGAAAGAGCGGTGGATGGTACCGGATTGTCCAAAGAACAGATTTTGGAACTGGTGGAACTGATCCATCATGGAAAGCGTGTATCTTTCTGGTGGACGATGGGTGTTAATCAGGGATATGAAGCTGTTCGGACAGCACAGGCGATCATTAATCTCGCATTGATGACAGGCAATATCGGAAAACCGGGAACCGGGGCAAACTCGATTACCGGACAGTGCAATGCGATGGGATCCCGTTCTTTCAGCAATACCTCTGTATTTTTCGGAGGCGGGGATTTTACAAATCCAGCAAGAAGAAAACGGATTTCGGAAGTTCTCGGCGTACCGGATGAGATGTTGGCCAAGAAGCCGACAGCAACCTATAATCAGATCATTGAAGGGATTAATGAGGGACGGATCAAAGGTCTGTGGATTTTATGTACAAATCCGCGGCACAGCTGGACGAATAACGAGACTTTTGCGCGTGCTGCAAAGAAACTGGAATTGTTTGTTGTTCAAGATATTTATGATACGATTGAAAGTGCGGAAGATTGTACCGTATTTTTCCCGGTTGTTCCAGGAATTAAAAAAGAAGGAACGTATATTAATCTGGAGCGCCGACTTTCTGCTATGCGTCCGGTACTAAAGCGGGAAGAAAATGAGATTTCCGATTATGAAGCTGTGCTTGGAGTTGGAAAGGCACTCGGCATGGGTGATGCACTAAAAGGATGGGAAACACCAAAAGATTGTTTTAATCTGATGCGTGAATGTTCGAGAAATATGCCTTGTGATTTTACCGGGGTAACGTGGGAAGCTCTGGAGGAATCCCATGGGATCCAATGGCCGTATCCGGAAGGAAAAGAAGAAAACAATAAAGAAGAACAGAGAAGATTATACAGCGACGGTCAGTTCTTTACGCCTTCGGGGAAAGCGCAGTTTGTGTTTGAGGAAGTACGCGAAAATCCATATCCACCGACGGAGGAATTTCCATATGTGTTTAATACGGGACGGGGATCTGTCGGACAATGGCATACACAGAGCCGTACGAAAGAAGTAAAATTTGTGGAAGACGTTTCTGTGAAAAAGGCATATCTCTACATGAATGAGAAACTTGCCAGGGAACACGATATTCACTGGATGGATGAGATACGTGTATATTCTGTCAATGGTGAAAATGCTGTGTTCGCTGTAAAAACGACGGATGAAGTACCATATGACCAGCTGTATGCACCAATTCATTATGTAGAATGCAACAAGTTAACCCCTTCCAATTACGATCCTTATTCAAAAGAACCGAATTATAAGGGTGCAACCGTCCGCTTTGAAAAATGTTAGGAGGCTCTTATGTATAGAATTAAAATAGACCGCAGCCGCTGCATCGGATGTCTGACATGCGTCACTGCTTGTATCGTCAGCCATGAAACAGAAAGCGGAGATGCAAGAAACCGCGTGGTGATCGACAGCGAGACAAAACCGGCTCCGATTTTCTGCCGGCACTGTGAACGGCCGGAATGCACGTATACCTGTATGACCGGGGCAATGAAAAAAAATCCGGAAACCGGATATGTAGAATATGACAAGGATCATTGTGCAAGTTGTTATATGTGCATTATGTCCTGCCCTTACGGTATTTTAAAATACGATAGCATTAAGCATAAGGAAATCATGAAATGCAATATGTGCGTCCACCGAACCGAAGATGGAACCGCAAAACCGATGTGTGTAGAAAAATGTCCGATGCAGGCAATTACAGTTGAGGAGGTGTGAAGCATGAAATATGTTGTATTAGGCTCCTCGGCAGCAGGGGTAAACGGTGTCAGAGAATTAAGAAAAATCGATAAAAACTGTGAGATCATCCTGATCTCAAAAGATGAAGATATTTATTCCCGCTGTATCTTACACAAATATTTATGCGGAGAACGCGACAAAAAGGGAATCAGCTTTGTAGAAGATAATTTTGCAGAACTTTATGGTGTAAACTGGATCAAAGGAAAAGCATGTATCGGAGTGCACCCGGATGAAAAGGTCGTGATACTGGAAGACGGACAGAAGGTCTCTTATGACAAATTGTTGATCGCAACCGGTTCTCACAGCTTTATTCCTCCAATTAAAGGATTAAAGGAAGCAAAAAATGCGATCGGATTCCGGAATATCGATGATATTGAAGTATTAAAAGAGGTCGGAAAAAAATGTAAGCATATCATCGTTATGGGTTCCGGTCTGGTTGGCATTGACTGTGCAACGGGATTTTTGGAAATGGGCGTGAAAGTAACTCTCGTTGATATGGCAGGATGGCTTTTAAACAAACAGCTTGATCAGCGTGCGGCACAGACGTACATTGATGCTTTTGCGGCAGAAGGTGTTGAGCAGTATTATGGTGTCGGAGTATCCGAAGTTCTATTGGATGAGAATCAGATGATCACGGAAGTGATACTGACGGACGGAACCCACCTTCCGTGTGATTACATGGTATTGACCGCAGGTGTTCGCGCAAATGTAGAATTTCTGGAAGGATCTGGGATTGAGACGAGCCGTTTCGGCCTGATCTACGATGAAACTGGAAAAACGAGCGATGATAATATTTACGGCGCCGGTGATGTGTCCGGAATGAGTCCGATTTGGCCGGTAGCGGTAAAAGAAGGCATGGTTGCGGCAAGTAATATGGCAGGAGTTCCAAGAAAAATGACGGATTTCTTTGCGAGTAAATCTACGATGAGCTTTCTCGGTATTCACAGCATGTCGCTTGGTGATGTCAATCCGGCGGATGATTCCTATACGATAGAAATCAAAGAAACAAACGATTATTATAAGAAGATCGTTCATAAAGATGGCAAGATCACAGGTGCCCTGCTGCAGGGAGATCTGGCATATGGCGGTGTTTTACAGCAGCTGATCGCACGTCAGATTGATATTACGAAGGTAAAAAAACCGATTTTTGACATCGATTATTCTGATTTCTTCCGGATGAAAGACAACTTTGAATTCTTCTATGAAGAAAACTAGAATGGATGGAGGATATAAGTTATGGAAAGACTGGAAAGAATGCCTGTTCCGATACTCCCGACGTTTGTCGGAGCTTTGACGCTTAGTAACGTCTATTCCGGCATGGGATATGTGTGGATCAGACATTTGACGATGTGGACGGCGACGGTTGTATTGCTGCTCTATATTATAAAGATCATAAAGTATCCGAAAACCTGTCTGAGTGAATATCAGACAGTCGTACCATGCAGTTTGTATGCGGGATTTACAATGGTCATGATGATCCTCGGAAGCTACTATTTCGATTATGCACCGGGATTTGGAAAGGTACTTTGGAGTATCGGCCTTGCAGTGCATGCCGTACATATTCTTGTATTTACATTTCGAAATGTAATAAAAGAGAGGAACATTAATACCTTTGTACCGAGCTGGTTTGTAACTTATAATGGTATTATGGTGAGCTGTGTTGTCGGCGGAGCAATGAATGCGGGTGGTATTTTAAAATATGTTGTCTATTATGGGATCGTGATTTATTTTATTCTTATTCCGATCATGATATGGAGACTGATCACGGTAGAAGTAAAACCACCGGTATATCATACGATGGCAGTTGTACTGGCGCCGTGCAGCCTTTGTGTTGTCAGTTATTTAAATGTTATTAAGAACCCGAATCAGATATTGCTTTTTATCTTATATGCATGTGTTCTGGTTTCACTGGCATTTGTTATTATAAAATTACCGAAGTTCTTTTCCTTTTCCTTTGCACCTGGATTTGCGGGGATGACCTTCCCGATGGCAATTGGAATCGTTGCAACGAATAAAATGACAGAATATCTGACAGTTTCCGGACAGGAATCATTTGCTGCACTGACTTTACAGCTTTCGGGAATACAAATTTATATTACGACGATGATCATCGGTTTTGTGCTGCTGAATTTCCTGATCATGGCGTTAAAGATTGAAAGGAAGTAACAGAAGATGATAGCAGGATATATACTCACTGGCGGAAAAAATACACGAATGAATGGAAACAAAAAACTTTTTTTGACATTTCACGGAATCCCTTTCTATGAATATATATTACAGGCATTCCACATACTCCCTAAAATTTACCTCTCGGTAGAGGCAGAGGATCCTTACAAAACTCTTCATATTCCTATGGTGACAGATATATATCCTGATATCGGTCCGATCGGAGGCATTTATTCCGGCTTGCGTACGTGTCCGGAAGATGCGTTGTTTGTAACTGCATGCGATATGCCTCTGATCGACCATCATATAGTGAGTAAGGTACTGAATGCATATGAAAAACATCCGGATACCATTACGATTATAAAGACGGGAGAAAGGATTCATCCGTTATTTGGGATTTATCCGAAGACAGTATTACCGCTGCTTGCGCAAATGATCCGAAAAAAAGATTATAAAGTGAAAAATTTATTTAGTCATACGGACATATCTGTGATAGAATTAGAACAGAAAGAAGTAATGGAAAATATCAATACACGGAAAGAATATGAACAACTGGAACATATGGTGAGGCAGAAAGATGGAACAGAGATGGAATCATTTTGATAGCAATGGAAATGCCGTTATGGTAGATGTGACGGATAAGAAGATTACAAAAAGGATCGCAGTTGCTTCAGGGAAGATTAAAGTGAGCCCGGAGGTGATTCACGCTGTTGTGACCGGAACATCGAAAAAAGGGGATGTATTAGGAGTCGCGCGCGTAGCTGGTATTATGGCGGTGAAGCAAACTTCGAACCTGATCCCGATGTGCCATACGCTGTTGATCCAGAAGTGTGCTGTTGATTTTGAAATTCATGAGGCAGAATGCGAGATTCTTTCACGATGTACCGTAACGATCGAGGGTAAGACCGGCGTAGAGATGGAAGCCTTAACGGGTGTTTCAGTATCCCTTCTTACCATCTATGATATGTGCAAGGCGATCGATAAATCCATGGAGATCACGGATATTCATCTGGAATCAAAATCCGGCGGGAAAAGCGGGGATTATCAAAGAGAGGAAAAACAATAAGATGAAAGATCAATATGGAAGGACGATCGATTACCTGCGTATTTCAGTCACAGATCGGTGTAATCTTCGGTGTACGTATTGTATGCCGGAAGAGGGAATTACCTGTATTCCGCATGAGGAGATTTTGCGTTATGAGGAGATGGAACAGATCTGTCGGATCATGGCGGAGATGGGGTTGAAGCATATTAAAGTCACTGGTGGTGAACCTCTGGTTCGGAAAGGCATTTCCGGATTTATTCGAACTTTGAAAGAGATTCCGGGAATAGAAACGGTTACGTTGACGACAAATGGAATTTTGCTGGAATCCATGGCAGAGGAGCTGGCTTCTGCCGGAATTGACGGAATCAATGTCAGCCTGGATACTCTGGATGAGGAAGCGTTTCGGGCGATCACCAGGGGTGGAGATGTCAAACGGGTGCTGGCAGGTCTCCGTAAGATGCATCAATATCCGCAGATAACGTTGAAAATAAATTGTGTCCTTGGTGGGAAAAATTGGAAGAAAAATGCGGTTTCTGTTGCAGAACTGGCAAAAAATCATCCGATCCATGTCCGTTTTATTGAACATATGCCGATTGGACGAGAACCTGAGAAAGAGGCGAAAAGAGAGGAACAAGTAAGAGTTGTTTTAGAAACGGTCTATGGTCCATCAATATTATGTGAGAAACCGATGGGATTTGGACCAAGCGTTTATTATCATTTTGAAGGCTTTGTGGGGAAAATCGGTTTTATCAGCGCTGTCAGCCATAAGTTCTGTTCGGGATGCAACCGCATTCGTTTAACCGCGGACGGCAGATTGCGTATGTGTCTGCAGTCGGGAAACAGCACGGATCTAAAGGCTGTGCTTAGAGGTGAAAATCCGGAAGGATTGGAATCGGTAATTCAAAAATCCGTATATGAGAAACCAAGAGAGCACCATTTTGATAAAGAAAGCATTGAGACTGTCAGTATGTCACAGATTGGAGGATGAGATGAAAGTTGCAGTGATCACATCCAGTGATTCCGGATATGCGGGAATGCGAGAAGACTTAAGCGGCCCGCGCGTACAGGAGATTGCCCGTTCTTTTGGAGCGGAGATTGTGTACACCAATTTGTTGCCGGATACACAGGAAGTTTTAGAAGAAGAATTAAAGAAGATCTGCGATAATCATATCGCAGACTTGCTGTTAACGACCGGTGGAACGGGATTTTCGTCAAGAGACTGTATGCCGGAAGCGACTTTGGCAGTATCAGAGCGTCTGGTCCCGGGAATTCCGGAGGCAATGCGCGCCTATAGTATGCAGTTTACAAAGCGCGCAATGTTAAGCCGTGCGGCAGCAGGGATCCGGAAGAAAACGCTTATTATCAATCTTCCGGGAAGTCCGAAAGCGGTACAGGAATGTCTGGAATACATTTTTCCGGAATTAGAACATGGTGTGGATATTTTGACAGGAACAGCAGTAAACTGTGCAAGAAAATAAATAGATGTATAACACTCCGAGCGAAATGATCTAAGGGCACAGCCTATGATCATGAGCCGTCAGCTTTTTCCATAAAAAATGGAAAAAGACTGGCCGGGGCCATGAAGGAAACCGATTGACCTTCCCTTTTTGAAAAGGAGCGAAAGCATAACTATGGCAAAACCATAGTGTTTTTGTGATGCAGAGCTAAATTTCATGGGAAAGGAAGCTCTGCTTTTTTTATGAACGATGAAAATATCAGGAGGAACATTAGCATGAAATTAATCAAAACAGAAGAGGCAGTCGGACATGTGATCTGCCATGACATAACGATCATCATTAAAGATAAAATCAAAGACACTGCTTTTCGAAAAGGACATGTAGTGAAGGAAGAAGATATTCCGGTGTTGTTATCAATCGGAAAAGATCATCTGTATGTCTGGGAAAAAGATGAAACGATGTATCATGAAGACGAAGCAGCGGTTATTTTGGCAGATGCGTGTCAAGGTGAGGGAATGGAACGTTCTGAGCCAAAAGAAGGAAAGATCGAATTAAAAGCGACGATGGATGGGCTGCTGCAGATTGATATTGATCGTCTGATACAGATCAACAGTCTGGAAAATATGATGATCGCTACAAGACATACAAATACGTATGTCAAAAAAGGAGATAAACTGGCAGGTACGAGGATCATTCCGCTGGTAATTGAAAAAGAGAAAATGAAACAAGTGGCCCGGATTGCTGATCAAAAAAATCCATTGATGACAATTCTGCCATTCGTACGAAAGAGTGTGGGAATCGTAACAACAGGAAATGAAGTATATTATGGAAGGATCAAAGATACCTTTACGCCGGTTATTCGTGAAAAAATGCAGCAATTCGGTGTTGAAGTAATCGGACATAAGATTGTGGGTGATGATCCGGAGCAGATTACAAAGTCTATTTTAGAGTTAAAACAACAGGGAGCTCAGATGATCTTATGTACCGGTGGAATGAGTGTAGATCCGGACGATCGGACGCCTCTGGCAATTCGCAACAGCGGCGCCGACATTATTTCTTACGGAGCACCGGTTCTTCCGGGAGCGATGTTTTTACTTGGATATTTCGAAGATGGAACACCGGTTATGGGACTTCCCGGCTGTGTCATGTATGCGAAAGCGACGATTTTTGATCTCGTGTTGCCGCGGATCCTTGCAGATGTCAAAATTACGAAAAAAGATCTGGCAGTGATGGGGCATGGCGGGTTCTGTCTTGGTTGTGATGTCTGCCACTATCCAAACTGCGGCTTTGGAAAAGGGGTATAACAATGGTTCAGCTTGAGAATGCACAGCAGATATTACGAAGCTGTACGGTTTTTATCCATGAAACGGAAATGGTTTCTTTACAAAAAGCGATAGGCCGTGTGCTGGCAGAGGATGTGAAAGCAGCCGCCGATCAGCCGCCGTTTCCAAGATCACCATTAGATGGATATGCTGTAAGAGGCAGCGATACAAAAGGACTGACCAAAGAACAGACACGATCTTTTCGTGTGATCGGAAAGATTTACGCGGGAGAAGTCTTTGATGGAATTGTACATGAGGGAGAAGCGGTCCGTATTATGACAGGAGCACCGATTCCGGAAGGGGCCGATACTGTGATCCGGCAAGAGTGGACGGATTATGGAGAAGAGGAAGTATTGATCTTTGGAGAGTCAAAACCGTATCAGGACTATTGTTTTCAGGGAGAAGATTATAAAAAAGGCGAGATTTTGCTAAAAAAGGGAAATGTGCTCGATGGTATTTCCATTGCATTGCTTGCAAGTCTCGGAATGGCTCAGGTAGAAGTATACCGCCTGCCGAGGATTGCAGTAATCTCAACAGGAGATGAAGTGATCCAGCCTGGAGAGCCATTAAGACCCGGAAAAATATATGATTCCAATCTTCATTTTATCTGTGCCAGATTAAAAGAAATGGGGGTTGAGCCGTTTTATGCAGATCACAACGCGGATTCTGCTGTCTGCATGGCACAAAAGCTTTACTCAATTGCTAAAGATGTAGATTTGATCATTACGACGGGAGGGGTATCCGTCGGGGAAAAGGATATCATGCATGAAGTTGTGAATCTTTTAGAAGCAAAGGAATTATTCTGGCGTGTAGATTTAAAACCCGGAGCACCGACACTGGCTATGGAATTTCAAGGGAAACCGGTTATCTGTTTGTCTGGGAATCCATTTGGCGCAGCTGTAAATTTTGAACTCCTCGTGCGCAGCGTGATCGAAAAAATGACGGAAAATCCGAAATGGGAATTGAAAAAATCAAACGCCGTCCTACAGAGTGATTTTGTTAAAAAAAGCGGGGTAAGGCGGTTTTTACGGGCATATGCAGAAAACGGGAACGTATGGCTGCCGGACGGAAATCATGCCTCCGGCGTACTCTCATCGATGCTTGGCTGCAATTGCCTTGTGGAAATACCGGAGAAGAAACATGGAGCAAAAAAGGGAGAAGTGGTATGCATTTATCATTTGATGTAAAACATCCGTTTTTTTACTGCATCTGTGGATATAAAAACAGCGGAAAGACAACGCTGATCACAAAACTGATTTCGATATTGAAGGAAAGAGGATATCGTGTTGCAGTGATCAAACACGATGGACATGATTTTGAAAGCGATGTGCCGGGAACAGACAGCTGGAGGCATCAGAAAGCAGGAGCATACGGCACGGCTGTTTTTTCCGGACAACGGATGATGGTAACAAAAGAATGCAGGGATATCAATGAGGAACAGCTGGCAGCCTTTTTTCCGGAAGCCGATATCATTCTGATCGAAGGGTTAAAACACAGTTCTTATCCGAAGTATGTATGTGGTTATCCGGAAAAAATGCCAATGGATGTGGAAAGGCTGGCAGATCAAATAGAGAGATTATGGAAAGGGAAACATATGGGAACAGTTCATGCAATTTGTATTAGTGAAAAGAAGGGAACACAAAAATATGAAATTCCGGAAGTGAAAGTCATCGAGGATTTTGGTCTGGAAAACGATGCACATGCGGGAAAATGGCATCGACAGGTAAGTCTTCTTGGTCTGGAAAGAATTGAAGAATTTCGTGCACGCGGGGCGGATATACCGTTTGGCGCATTTGGAGAAAATCTCGTTATTTCCGGATTTGATTTTAAATTCCTTCCGATCGGAACAAAATTTCAGTGCAATGATGTCGTGCTTGAATTAACACAGATCGGAAAAGAATGTCATCACGGCTGCCAGATCAGGCGCCAGATGGGCGACTGCATTATGCCGAGGGAAGGAGTGTTTTGTAAGGTTTTGAAAGGAGGGACGATCAGAAAAAATGACAACTTTTCCGTTATAACGGAAAAAGACCAACCGTAACCGTTGAAAACAGGAGAAAATGAAACATGAAGAAAAAAATGAAAAAATGGATCGCATTGCTCTGCATGTTGATCATGGTTTTTACTTTAGCAGCATGCGGCGGAAATAACAGCGATACTGGCAGCGACAGCAGCAATAAGACAGAATTGTATGTTTTGGCAGCAGCAAGTATGACTGATGTTATGAATGAACTTGCAGAAACTTACAAAGAAGATCATCCGGATGTAGAACTTAATTTCTCATTTGCATCTTCAGGAGACTTACAGACACAGATTGAAGAAGGATCCCCTGCAGACATTTTTATTTCGGCAGCATCCAAACAGATGAATGAGCTGAAAGAAGAAGGTCTTATGAACGATGACAGCGTGATCGATCTTTTGGAAAATAAAGTTGTGTTGATCAAACACAAGGGATCGGATCTGGCTGTTGAATCCTTTGAGGACGCTGCCGGGGATGCAGTAGAAATGATCGCGATCGGCAATCCGGAGAGCGTTCCGGTCGGACAGTATACACAGACGATTTATGAGAACCTTGGTTTATGGGATGAAATCCAGGCAAAAGCAAATCTCGGAAAAGATGTCCGTCAGGTACTTGACTGGGTTGCTACAGAAAATGTCGACTGTGGTGTTGTATATGCAACAGACGCAGCGATTGAAGATGATGTAGAAGTCATCCGCGAAGCTCCGGAAGGAAGCTGTGATCCGGCAATTTATCCGGCAGGTATCGTAAAAGCGACAGAAAATGAAGAAGCAGCACAGGAATTCCTGGATTTCTTAAAAACAGATGAAGCAAAACAGGCATTTGAAAAATATCAGTTTACTTATATTTATTCAGAATAAACATATTTAACAGAAGGGAAGGAAAAAAATGGATTTAATGCCGATTATTTTATCATTGAAGATAGCTGCTGTATCGACGGTGTTTACATTTTTTATCGGAATGTATGCAGCATGGAAGACAGCGAATATCATGTGGGGAAAAGGGATTTTAGATGCCATTTTTACCCTTCCCATGGTTTTACCGCCAACGGTAACGGGATTTTTCCTGCTCATTTTCTTTGGGAAAAGCAGCACGATCGGAAAATTTCTGGCAGAGATTGATTTCGATATGGTTTTTTCCTGGCGAGGCGCAGTTCTTGCTTCTGTTGTTGTTACATTTCCTTTGATGTACCGGACAACGCGAAGTGCGTTTGAACAGCTCAATCCGAATCTGATCGATGCCGGAAGGACGTTGGGACTGTCGGAAATCCGTATTTTCTGGAAGATCGTTTTTCCAAATTGTCTTCCGGGGATTCTTGGAGCAACGATTTTAAGCTTTTCCAGAGCACTTGGTGAATTTGGCGCGACGATCATGATCGCCGGTAATATACCGGGAAAAACACAGACCGCTTCCCTTGCCGTCTATACGGCTATGCAGGCTGGAAATCGGGCGCTCGCTTATCAGTGGGTACTCGTTTTGATGCTCATTTCATTTGCAGCGATGTTGTTAATGAATATGGTAAACAGCAGACAGGATCTGTTGATCCGCAAAGGAGGAAGAGGGTAGATATGGCGTTGATCGTAGATATTGAAAAAAAAATCGGAGAATTTCATTTACATACTTCTTTTCAGGTGGAGACCGGAGAGATTTTCGGACTTCTTGGAGAAAGTGGATGTGGAAAAAGTATGACATTAAAATGCATTGCCGGTATAGAAACTCCGGATCGTGGAAAGATCATATTAAATGGAAGAATCTTATTTGATTCCGAAAAGAAGATCAATCTGATTCCGCAGAAACGAAATGTGGGATATCTGTTTCAGGATTATGCCTTATTTCCTAATATGACAGTGGAACAAAACATTCGGATCGTCTTACAGAAAGGGGATCGGATACAGGATTATCTGGAGCAGTTTTATCTGAGCGGTTTGGAAAATCATTATCCATCGATGCTTTCGGGCGGTCAGAAACAGCGCTGTGCTCTTGCGCGCATGATGGCGGCAAAACCGGAACTGCTGTTGTTCGATGAGCCGTTCAGTGCCCTTGATAAAAGTCTGAAATGGAATCTGGAACTGCAGATTCTGGAACTTCTGGATCAGATGAATAAACCGGTTATCTTTGTTACACATAATAAGGACGAAATCGATCATTTATGTGAAAAAGTGGGTATTTTAAGTAAAGGACAGATGAAAGAATCCGGAACAAAAGAAGAGATTTTTGCACATCCGCGGACAGCGGCAGCAGCCAAATTGACCGGATGCGAGAATGTATTTCTTATAAAAGACCGGGGATATACACACGTAGGAATTCCGAGAGAAGCCGTTTTTGTTACAGATACTGCATCCGGAGCGGATATTATCGGTCAGGTAGAACGCATTTTTCTAGAAAAAGGGGAGTATATCCTTGTGATTCGAATGAAAAGAAAACTTTTTTATTATCATTGTCAGATGAATGCTTCTGATCCGGAGTTTTCTGTTGGAGATACGATCTATCTGTGTATTGATAAAGAAAAGATCTGGTATCTGAATGAGTAATAGTGGAAAGTATGCTCTTGATTTGATGAAATGAAAATGATAAAATATGTGGGACTATAAAGAATCACATTCTTGCCGCCGGGTAAGGATCAAGCGTTGGTTTTTCTATCGTTAGGCCTTTGAAGATAGAAAACACTGGCGCTCTTTTTTTGTTTAGGAGGATACAAAATGAATGAGAAGATCAATATGAGAGAATTTTCTTGCTACATTTTTCTGAGTGTTTTAGGGATGCTGGGCGTATCCTGCTACATTTTAGCGGATACTTTTTTTGTTTCCAAAGGACTTGGAACGAATGGACTGGCTGCTTTAAATATCGCAATCCCCGTTTATAATTTTATTCATGGTACCGGTCTGATGCTCGGGATGGGTGGAGCGACGAAATTTTCAGTTTACAAAAGCCAGAACCGTATAAGAGAGATCGACCATATCTATACGAATACGGTCTATGCTGCGATCGCCTTTGCAGCTGTTTTTTTCCTGACTGGAATATTCTTTTCGGAGCATTTGGCAGTTTTGCTTGGGGCAGACAGCTATACGATGGAAATGACAGAAACGTATCTGAAATGGCTGCTGCTGTTTGGCCCTGCATTTCTTTTTAATGATGTGCTGCTCTGTTTTCTTCGCAATGATAACCAGCCTCAGTTAACGATGAAAGCGCAGCTGATCGGAAGTTTTTCGAATATTGTGTTGGACTACATCTTTATCTTTCCAATGCAGATGGGCATGTTCGGCGCTATTTTTGCAACCGGGCTGTCGCCGGTCATCAGTATTTTGATTATGCTTCCGCATTGTCTGAAAAAGAAGCAGATGTTTCATTTTATCCGCTGCACAATGAAAGCCGATATGATCGGGCAGGCATTATCCCTTGGTTTTCCGTCGTTGCTTGCACAGCTTTCGTCAGGGATCGTTATGATCATTTTTAATTCGATCATTTTGAGGCTGGAGGGAAATACCGGCGTGGCAGCTTACGGCGTGATCGCCAATATATCTCTTGTGATCGTTGCCATTTATACGGGAATCGCACAGGGATCCCAGCCACTCATCAGCCGTTATTATGGGGAAGGAAAAAAAGCACTGGTCAAACAGACGCTGCGCTACGCGCTTGCACTGATTCTTGTTCTTTCGGTACTATTATATGCGGTGATCTTTCTGTTTGCACAACCGCTCACGCTTATATTTAATAGTGAGAAAAATGCCGTACTGCAGCAGATTGCAGTCACGGGATTAAAGATTTATTTTACATCCAATATCGTAGTCGGATATAATATCATGCTTGCGACCTTTTTTACATCGATCGAGCGGGCAGTGCCTGCACAGATTTTATCAATTCTGCGCGGATTTGTCCTGATCATAGCGGCAGCTTTTCTTCTTTCATCAATCTGGCAGATGACAGGGGTATGGCTTGCTTATCCGGTTACAGAATTTCTTGTGGCAATCCTTGGCATGGCTTTATATCGGGCGAAAATAAAATAGACTTTTATAACTTACAAAATTTGTGTTAAAATAAAGCTGATCATGGAGGAAACAGGATGAAGATCATTGCACATATCAGAACGGATTTTCCGGAAAAGTTTGGAATTCCGCGGCAGAGCGGGATTGTGGAAGAATTAGAGGGAAAGATCGTATTCGAACCGGAATACCGCAATCCTGAAGCAGTGCGGGGACTGGAAGGATTTAATTATATTTGGATTTTATGGAAGTTTGAAGGCGCGGAAAAAGAACGATGGTCGGCGACAGTAAAGCCACCGAGACTTGGCGGCAATCAGCGGATGGGTGTGTTCGCCACCAGATCGCCATTCCGTCCAAATCCGATTGGATTGTCATCGGTCAGGCTGGAATCAATTGAATTTACGGAGCATGGACCGGTATTAACGGTGCGTGGGGCGGATTTAAAAGACGGTACACCGATATACGATATTAAACCATATCTGCATTATGCGGACTGCCATCCGGATGCAACGGATGGATTTGCGCGCGATGTGTTCGACGACGATCTGGAAGTTATTTTTCCGGAAGAATTATTAAAAGAATTTCCGGAAGAAAAGCGTGAGGTGATCGTCAAAGTACTGCAGCAGGATCCGAGACCATCCTATCAGAATGATCCTGAGCGCAAGTACGGCATGGCATTCGATGGGAAAGATATCCGGTTTACTGTGGATAAGGATCGTCTGACTGTATTTGAAGTAGTACCATATAAAGAAATGAGGAAAAAAGAATGATATTATTTTTGACGAGCAGTCCGTGTGATAATCACGTACCATCACATATGCATCTGCCATTTTGCTATTTTGAAAAGAACGAATTTGTCAATCATCTGAAAAAATACTGGAAACAGAATTCCAGATGTCTGATCATCAGCGCATCACCAACGCAGTTTGATAGGAATAATGAGATGCTCTATGCGTTTCAAAAGGCATTTCTTTATCATGGAATGATCCCGGAATGGGTAAAAATCTGCGATGCACGCAATGACTATCATGCTGCGGATCTGATAAAGGAAAGTGATGTCATCATCCTGGGAGGCGGTCATGTACCAACACAGATGACATTTTTTGAAGCAATCGGGCTGAGGGAATTATTGAAAGATTATCAGGGCATTGTTATGGGAATCAGTGCCGGTTCGATGAACTGTGCGGAGACGGTATACGCCCAACCGGAAGAGCCTGGAGAATCGGTAGACCCGGATTACAAGAAATTTTTTCGCGGTCTGGAACTTACAAAGTATCAGATCTTACCACATTATCAGAAAGTAAAGGATACAATCCTGGATGGAAAAAGGCTGTATGAAGATATCATTTATGCAGACAGTAAAGAACAGCAATTCTATGCTCTGCCGGATGCCAGCTATATCCTGCAGACAGAAGAAGGTGCTGTTTTATATGGGGAGGCATTTTTAATCCAAAACGGTGAAATGATAAAAATCTGTGAAGATGGAGATTACAGGAAATTATGACAGAGACAATCATAAAAGACGAGGTTTTTATGCAAGAAGCCATCCGCCTGTCGAAACTTGCCGTTTTACATGGAAATGAGCCATTTGGAGCGGTACTCGTCAAAGACGGTGAGATCGTCTATACAAATGAAAATCAGATCATGACGCAGCAGGATCCTAGCTTTCATGCGGAAATCGGACTGATCCGCAGATTTTGTATGGAAACGGGACAAAAGGATCTGCGCGGATATACATTATATTCCAGCTGTGAACCCTGTTTTATGTGCAGCGGAGCGATGGTCTGGACAAAACTGGGGCGGCTTGTTTATGCGGCCTCAAATATTGATCTTGAAAAGATCTTACATAAAAAAGGCAGTAACTGCAGTCAGATCGTATTTGAGCATTCGAATTGGAAACCGGAGGTAACTGCCGGTGTACTGCGAGAAGACGCGCTGCAGGTTTTAAGAGCATATTTTGAAAAAGAACAGAAATAGCAGGAGGATGATCAAATGAATGAAAATCGGGTAATGAGAAATGATCTTCTGGCGCCAGAGATTATCAAAGGCCTGGAGTCCAGAAATATGTCAGGGTATTATGCAAAGACAAAAGAGAAGGCGCTTGAGATCGCATTGAGTCTGATCCCGGAGGGAAGCATGGTTTCCAGAGGGGGATCTATGTCCGTGGATGAGATTGGGCTCGGAGATGCTCTAACGGAAGGAAATTATAATTATATTAATCGTGATGCATGTAAGACACGGGAAGAAAAACGTGCCGCAGAATTACAGGCGTATGACAGTGATGTCTTTCTTGGAAGCGCCAATGCGATTACAGAAGACGGCATATTGGTCAATATTGACGGCAATGCAAATCGTGTATCTGCAATGGCATACGGACCGAGGAAAGTACTCTATATCGTCGGTATGAATAAGGTTACAACGGATGTGGATGCTGCGATCAAACGGGCAAGAGGAGAAGCGGCAACGATCAATGCGCAGAGATTCGGATTGTCCACTCCATGCAGTAAGACAGGAAAATGCTTTGATTGCAAATCACCGGATACGATCTGCTGCCAGTTTATGATCACAAGATATTCCAAACACAAAGACAGGATCCATGTTATTTTAGTGAATGATTCTTTAGGATTTTAGTGCGGGAATACTGGCACGGCTTCCATTTGGCCATGTAAGAGAATCTCAGTGATTCTTTTACATGGCTTGTTTTGACTGGTTGACAGGTGATATTTATTTCAATGCTTTTTCAGCGTATTGATTATCGACTAACGTTTCAAATGGAACTTTCTCTTTTAATTCTCCGGCTTCATCTAAAATTTCCTGGAGCAGATCATATCCGTCTTCATCAAAGACCGGATTTTCTTTATACGTATCCTGCTCCATATAACGGTTCAAAATTTTTATCAAATCTTCTTCACTCGTTTCTTTAAATTGCGGTGCGATGACTTTTGCAATTTCTTTTGCCGTATGGCTGTTGACATACTGCTGTCCTTTGGCGATGGCCCGTGTAAAGCCTTCTATAATATCCGAATTCTTTTCCAGATAACTTTTCTTTGCACAATAAGTCGTATAAGGGACATAGCCGCTTTCTGTACCGAGAGAAGCCACAACATATCCGGCTCCTTCATTTTCCAGTGCCGTTGCATTTGGCTCAAATTCAACCGTAAAATCACCGGTTCCTCCGGTAAATGCGCCGGCTGTATTGGCGAAATCAATATTTTGAATCATGTTGATATCCGTATCTGGATCAATGCCATTTTTCTTTAAAACATACTCAAAGATCATCTCCGGCATACCACCTGGTTTCCACAGTAAAATGTAAAATATAATTTGATATCGTAAACTTTTTGACAAAAAAATCTTCAAAAAGATTGCGCTTTCAAAAACTTTCTTTATAATAGAAAGTGTAATAGAGTGAAAATGTTAAAAAAGGAGATTGTTTAT
>DVKZ01000100.1 GCA_018715775.1 Candidatus Fimousia stercorigallinarum
GTGTCTCTTTTCGCTCCTGCAAGAATTCTACCAAATACGGGCGGAAATCATCCACCGTACCGCTGCTGCCATGATAACCGTTGGCTGTTGAAACCTCAAGGTCATAAAAGCAACTCAGCAGATCCTGGGAACTAATCTTCTTATTGACGCTGTGCGTCATTACTGTTCCGATAAAAATACCTGCGGCCAGCACGGACACTCCTGTAGCGATCACCATTGCTGAATACCGCGCTTCCTGCATATACACGACAATCATGGCAATATACACGAGCAAAATGATCAGAAGGCTTCCCATCTCATTGATCATAAGCATGCCGATCATATTACAGGCGGTATAGACCGCCGAAAGCAACAATCGTTCCCTTTTTTCCTTTTTCGATCTGCTCTGCTTGCATACAAGACAGACGAGCACCATTAAAAAAGTGACTTTTAGTATTTCGGTTACCGGGATCGATCCAATCACCGGAAAAGGCAGATTTGTCTTTGCTTCCGGATTTGGATTTCCTCCGGGTCCTACACCAAATATGTAGAGTAGGACATATAGCAAAATCGAAACACAGGCAAGC
The DNA here is from genome assembly GCA_018715775.1 of Candidatus Fimousia stercorigallinarum. GTDB lineage: Bacteria > Bacillota > Clostridia > Lachnospirales > Lachnospiraceae > Fimousia > Fimousia stercorigallinarum. The sequence continues at coordinate 567 of DVKZ01000100.1, forward strand.
AAAAAGCTAAAACTGTCGCTTCGGAATCTGCGGATTTTTAAAAAGGTATATCCGACTGCTGCAGCACCAGCCATTGCAAGCATCAGGACCAGTACCGTGCTTCCGATAAAACGCATATTTCTTTCTTCATCGTTTGGAAATAGCAGCAGTAGTTCCATTAAAACACCCCAGGTTAATAAAATAGCCGAATAGAGTACGATCTTGTGATTTCCTTTTAATAGATACTTTGTAATACTGTAAAAAAAGATCGTACCAAGAATCAGGACCGGAAGGAAATACAAATAATGAAACCCGTAATAGTAAACCTCATCACTTCCCTCCCTGATTCCCTTCATCAAGGCAGGCACAAAAAGCAGCGCCTGATATAAAACGACCATCCATAAGACCTTTTCCTGTTTGAGTTCTTGAACATGTGCTATCAACTCTTCTTTTGAAACATTCATTCTATTCTCTCCCATCTTGCTCTCACAGATTATTCTGACTCTAAGATTTCCTGCAGCTGCTGTATCATTTCATCATCTTTTAAACGAAATTGAAAAACAACTCTTCTGGACTTCGCCTTATCAATCTCCCCATTGTCTTTCGTGATCGGATTGCTGTACGAGCGGCCATTCGCTGTAATGATCTTCCGAAGTTTTTTCTTCTGTTTGCTCGTCAGATCCAGTTCTTCGCTGTTCAGGCAATATTTTGCTACACTTAATGCCCGCTTTTGTGACAATTCCAGATTATAATTATAGCTTCCATCCGTGTCCGTATGACCCTCAATGATAATCTCTGCAATGTTATCGCTGAACTCGCTGTCTAATAAAACTTTAAAATATCCCTTTAAAAACTTATTCAATTCTTTTTTCCCTGAAGCTTTTAAAGTTGACTTATCCGTATCAAATAGAATCTCAGAATTAAACTGGATCGCACCAGTCTGACTATCAATCTCCAAGTCAACACCCTTTAATTCCTGACGCAGATTTTCTATGATCTCAGATTTTACACCGATGATCTCGGAAACCTGTTCCTCCATTTCCTGCAGTTTCTGCGTTTCGGAACCCGAGTCCCCTCCGAGGCTCTGAATCGTGATCCGCTGTTTTTCAATCGTCTGCTGCTGATAAGCCAGCGCATCCTGCTGACTTTCCATTTTCTGGATCGCCGCAAACATGATCAAAATCAATACGAGAAGCAGCGCTGCCAACATATCGGAATAAGACTGCCAGTAATCAATGACCTTTCTGTTTCGTTTTTTCCTTGCACGCTTCATTCTCACATCTCCTTATCACTTATGAAATACCTTTTTAAACTTTCCTTTCAGCGTGGTATCTTCAATCGCAGACAACAGATTATCCCTCGTCTGTGCAATCTCTTCCTGCAGATTCTGGCGGATCATCGTCATTTCCCTTGCCATCTTCTGACTGTCGCTCTTTAGACTCAGGTCCCCCATCCGATCAACAAGATGATTGACCTTCCACTCCAATGTTTCTAATTCCAGATGCATCCCCTGCAATTGCGAAGCATCTTCTTTGCGGATTTCCTGCGCTTTCTGCACTTCCTTATAAATATCCATCATCTGACTAAGCTGCTCACGACATTCCTGTTGATAGTTCTTCAGCTCTGTTCCGATCTCTCCGAGATCATCATTTCTTTTTTCTAATTCCCTGCTTCTGTTCTTTAGGTTCTGTCCGCTGTCTTCATACACCTGAACCACTCTTTCCAGTTTATCCGCAATCGCATCCTGCTGTTCTACGACATGCTGCATCTTATCATAGAGATGCTCTTCTTTTTGATAACACGCCTCCAGACTGCCGGTAATATTTTCCATTGTATCAGAGAAATTCTGCAAAACGAGATGGAACTGCTTCATCTGTTCGGCATTTTCCCTGTTGATGGCTTCCATACGCCGATTCGACTCACTGACTTCCGATACAAACTTCTGAATCTCTTCCGTCATTCCTTTCTGCCATTCACTCAGCGTCGTAACCGACTGATTCAGCTCCTGAAAGCTCTCGGACAGATCATCAACCGTCGCAGCCATCGAATCATAATTGGATTTGATTCCCTGCGTCAGCTGCTTTAAGAAATTCTGTACCAGGGTCTCCATCGCCTGGTTTTCTCTCTCCTGGATCTGTCCCATGAGATTCTGGATATTCGAATTTGTCAGATTAAATGATTTAGACAGATTTTTACCAAGCGTGTCCGACAAATGTTTCGGAAATTCCGTATTTAACTGATCCAGACTGCTTGTCTGCCGTTTTTCCTCATTATAAAGACGCATCCATATGCTCTGTTCTGAGCGATTCATACCAAATGCATCAAACCGGTTTTCCAATACGATCAACTTTTCTTCAAACCGCTCCAAAACCGAATTACTGAAACTATTCAGATAAATGGACAGCACGATCCCGTAAATCGATGTATAAAATGCCACATTGATCCCGGATACAAACGTCTGTATCGACTCGCGCATCGTATCAGCTGAACTGTAATCAAACCCCGTCAATCCAAACGCCAGACCGATAAAAGTCCCCAGGATTCCCAGCGCCGTCAAAATACTCGGAAGAATCTCACAAAATCGCAGTGGAAGTTTTTCTGTCAGTTGATCATAATTAAGATAGTCCGCAATATTACAATCAATTTCTTCTTCCTTCCGATACTCATTTACATATGCCCGATAGCGTTCTTTGACTTCATCACACATCAAAAAGCTGTCCAGCTCCAATACCATCGTTTCCATAACATCCCTCTGATCCTTGTATTCTTCTGCAGTTCTGTCCGCTTCAGTCACCAGATTATCAATATCTCGACTGAACTCGTTCACCTTTCGAAGGCCACTGCGGTCCGCATAGCGGATCATAAGAGACATGATCAGCAGAGTCATGATATTCATAACCAATCCGATCATCCCAAAATCAAAACGGAAGGTTACAAAAATCGTAACTCCCAACATAATAATAATAATCGCTCTTATGGTATTTATTTTTTTCATATAATTATCCATTCTTTCATCCTCCAAAGCGCCTGAAAATGTCGAATTTCATTTGTTAATAATTATAATATATAAAATAAAAAAAACAATTATAATTATCTTAAATATCTTTTGTCAGAAACTTATTTTTATGAATACTCAATGAAACGGCTTACCTTTCTGACAAAATCCGGAAAAAAATTTGACAAAAGCGGATTTATCATTCAGAATGAACAAACAACAGATTTGAATTATGAGGAGGTTTATCAATGTTAGAAAAGATTGAGCACGCCAACGATATAAAGAAACTGTCTCCGGAAAACTATCCTGTACTTGCAAAGGATATTCGAAGATTTTTATTAAAACACGTCAGCAAGACCGGAGGACACCTGGCATCTAATCTCGGAATCGTCGAACTGACGATGGCACTCCATCTCGTTCTGGATTTCCCAAAAGACCAGCTGATCTTCGATGTCGGACACCAGTCTTATGTGCATAAAATATTGACCGGACGAAAGGAAGGCTTTCAAAATTTGCGCCAGTTCCACGGAATGAGCGGATTTCCAAAACGAAAAGAAAGTGACTGCGATGCTTTCCACAGTGGACACAGCTCTATGTCTCTGTCTGCCGCCCTCGGCTTTGCAGCTGCCCGAAATCTGAAAGGAACAGACGAAACCATTGCTGTTGTGATCGGAGATGGCGCCTTATCGGGCGGCATGGCATACGAAGCTTTAAATAACATGGTGCGCTTGCGGGAAGAAAAACAGAATCTGATCGTGATCCTGAATGATAACCGGATGTCTATCGCCGAAAATGTCGGCGGAATGTCCCGCTATTTGAACAAGATCCGTACAAATAAAGAATATGTAGATTTAAAATACAATGTCAAACACTCCCTGTCAAAGGTTCCGAATATTGGAAAACCAATCACAAAAGCTATTGAGCGTTCAAAAAATTCGATCAAACAGCTTTTTATTCCGGGAATGTTCTTTGAGGATATGGGACTTACGTACATTGGTCCGGTCGACGGCCACAATATCCCTCTGCTCGTCGATACTCTGACACGTGCCAAACAATTGAAAGAGCCGATCATTATCCACGTAAAGACAAAAAAAGGAAAAGGTTATCGACATGCCGTACACAATCCGACAAAATTCCACGGCGTTTCTCCTTTTAATGTCAAGACCGGTGAAACACTTTCCAAAAGCGCACGTCCATCATATACCGATATCTTTTCCAAAACTCTGATCGAGGCCGCAAAAACAGATTTATCCATTACTGCTGTCACCGCTGCAATGCCCGATGGAACCGGTCTGCAGGCATTTGGAAAACAATATCCGGAACGCTTTTTCGACGTCGGCATCGCAGAGGAGCATGCAGTGACTTTTTGTGCCGGTATGGCTGCACGCGGACTAAAACCTGTATTTGCTGTATATTCTACCTTTTTACAGCGTGGATTTGATCAAATGATCCATGACACGGCTCTCGGCAATGATCCGGTTATCTTCGGCGTTGACCGTTCCGGCCTCGTCGGTGCAGACGGTGAGACCCACCAGGGGATCTTTGACATTCCGTTCCTGTGCATGATTCCGAATTTTACGGTATTAGCGCCCGCAAACGGCCGGGAATTAAAGGAAATGCTCGAATATACACTTGCTAATGTAAACGGACCAACAGCGATCAAATATTCCAGAGAGGAAGCAGAAACTCTGTATGAGGATGCCTGTGAAGCCATCCATTACGGCAAAGGCCAGATTTTAAAAGAGGGAAAAGATGCCGTTATCATCAGCGTTGGAAATATGCTTGCCGAATCGGTAAAAGCGATCGAACTTCTTGAGAAGCACGGCTATAACATCGGTCTTGTGAACCCAAGATATTTAAAACCGATGGATACAGAGCTGCTTGATCAGCTTGCCGCCAGATACTCTCTGATCATTACCGTCGAAGAAGGCATTCTTCATGGCGGCTTTGGTTCTATGGTTACACAGTATTTGTATGAACATCATTATCACGGACAGGTTCACAGCATCGGAATCCACGATTCTTTTGTAGAACATGGCTCGATCAGAGAATTGCGGAACATGCTTGGCATTGATGGGGAAAGCATTGCGAAAGATGTTCTCGCGCTCATAAAAGAAGCAGACTAAAGCGGGAAATAAAAAAGACAGTCCTGTGAAATTCAGGCTTTTTCAAAGCCTATCTTTCCACAGGACTGTCTTTTTCAGTGTCAGAAGTTATATTGACAGTTTCTTTTCTTTTTTATACTTCACAATAAGCGACAATCTCATATTCTTCCGGAATTCCATACGTATTCTCGATCTCACCGAGATGCCACTGAATACTGCAGAGGCTTTGCTCGATCACCCCTTCAAAATATAACATTGCAATGCCGGCATCAATCTGTTCTTCATATTCATCGGTTTCTTCATCATCGCGGACTGCTAAAATAATCTTTGCCCCATCGATAATAAATCTCCATGGCTGGCGGTTCAGCGTTGATGGCGCCATTCTCGCATAATCCAGCGGATCATACAGCGCCCGGTCGATCAAGACATCAACATCTGCCTCATTGCCCCATTTATCAATGTATACGATCTGCTGCAGAGGCATTCTGCCGGCTCCACTGTCTTTTTTGCGATCCATATTCGCCTGTGTATAATTGCCGCCCGTTTTCATGGAACCAATCGTTCTCTTTCGGAGTTTCTTTCCATATCCAAGGGCTATGATCCCTACTACTTCTTTATCCGTTACGATATTTAATTTATGAATGATCGTCTTACTGTCTTTAAAGGTGATCCAACAGGTATTCACCCCTAGTTCCTGCGCTTTCAGACAGAGTCCTTCTCCGACATACCCTGCATTTTCAATATAATGCTCCTTTTTCTCTGAAAGAAGAATCGCATAATGAGGCGCATCGATCAAAATCCCCTTATATCCGGCAAATCCATCTATCTGACGGTAAACAGCGCTATTATCCATGAACCGGATATCAACCGCAATATCATCAACCAATTTCGGACAATGATTCGCATAATCACGAATTGCCTTTGCAGTTTTCGCATCTACCTTTTTATCTTTATAATCTCGTACGGAATACTTATTTTTAATCATCTGTCTGTAATCCATCTCTCAGCCCCCTTTGAAACGTTCGTACTTTTTGTTATCTTTTTATCATTGTACCACATTTCCGGTTAAAATTTCACCCTAGAAATTACTTCCATTCCATCCCCAATCATGAATCCCATGATAGGTAACATAAATATGGTCTCCCGGAATTCCGAGTTCTTCCTCATAAATTTGGCAGATCGCGCCCGTCATCTTCTCGTAATCCGCCGAAGATGCATCCCCGAACAGGCTGACAGACACATAAGCCCCCTGTTCCAGGCTATTTCCGCCCATATAAAGATCATATTGGTCCTCAAATCCTACCATCAGAAATGTTTCTGATTTATGCAGGATTGAAACCGCCTGTCCCAATTTCGACTTAATCGCTTCTCTCTTTTCCTTTGATACATTTCCTGTAATCTTCGAATCAATAAATGGCATAAAAAATCTCCTTTCTCTTCATAAATTACGAAAAAATATTCATGCTTCCCGTCCGATACCCTTCCAGATCCATCGAAACGTAAGTAAAACCGAGTTCTTTCAATTTTTTATTGATCATTTCATGCATCTGCACGAGTTTTAGAAAATCTTCCGGCATTGCTTCAATACGCGCCATCATTCCATGCATACGCACTCTGATCTGGATAAACCCATGATCATGTAAGAATTCTTCCGCCTTCTCGACCATCTTTAGTTTCTCCCGTGTGATCGTTTCTCCATAAACAAATCGAGAAGAAAGGCATGCGAAAGAAGGCTTCCTCCAAGTCGAAAGTCCGAGCTGCTCTGATATTGCCCGTATTTCCGCTTTTGTAAATCCGATTTCCCGAAGCGGACTCCGAATACCGAGTTCTGAAATCGCGACCATTCCCGGACGATAATCTCCTTCATCATCCAGATTCGAACCCTCGACAAGAATTTCAATTCCTCTTTCTTCCGTTAATTTCATCATCTGGGTAAATAATGCCTTTTTACACAAATAACAGCGATTTTTTGGATTTGCAGAAAACCCTTCAATTTCCAATTCATTCATGCTGCACTCGATCTGCGTGATCTGTTCTTTTTTACAAAACGCCCGTGCTTCCTCTCTCTCCCGTTCCGGAAAAGAATTCAATACGACTGTCACTGCGACAACTTGATCTCCGAGCGCTTCTTTTGCTGCTTTTAACAAAAAAGTAGAATCCACGCCGCCGGAAAAAGCTACCGCAGCACTTTCAAATGTCTTAAAATATTCTACCAAGCAGCTCCATTTTTCATTCATCATAGTATCTCACCTGCCTGTTTTATTTTATTATATTCCTATCGTTTTTTCAAGTATGGCCTTTCGACTTAAGTGCTATAATTCCTTAAATACGGAGGTGGATAAAAATGTCGGATTCTAACATTACAAAAAAGCTCTTGCGAATGCCTTAAAAGAGTTGATGGAAGAGAAGGCCTTTGAAAAGATCAGCGTAAAAGATATCTGTGAAAAATGCACGATGAACCGTAAAAGTTTTTATTATCATTTTAAGGATAAGTACGACCTTGTAAACTGGATTTTTGATACGGAATTTCTATCCATCGCACATAAGACACCGGATCCGGACATCTGGGATTTTTTAAATGACATTTGTCCATTTTTCTATGAAAATCGAGATTTTTATCAAAAAGCTCTATGCATTAAAGGACAGAATTCTTTTCCCGATCATTTTCGGGATCTTTTATTTCCGATCATCGCTAATCGGATTCATGCTGTTTTCGGCAAAAAAGAAGTCCTGGATTTCCAACTGACCTTTATCACCGATGCTGTCGTCATGGCATTTCAGCGATGGATCGTTGATTATGATGAAATGACGCCGGAAGACTTCATTCATCAGATAAAACTAAGCATAAGATATATCACGATCCAATATGGAGATATGGACGAGACGCTTTAGAGTATCTATGTAAGTTCCTGCAAAATTTCATGCAGAGTCTTTTGGAAGAAATTTTGATCTTCATGCAGCATCTCCTCGCGGAATTCTTCCTGTCCATCGAAGCATACAGAATATAAAAACTTTCTCGCACGTAATAAAGCGCAGGCTTCTTCTACATTATCACGATATTCTACGACAAACATCAGATGATCGATCGTATCTGCCTCATCCAGCAGCGCCGGTGTAATATCAGATGGAGAACAGATCATGATAAATGCGCATTGTGGAAACGCCTCTATAAGTTCCAGAACTTGTTCTGGATGATCCGGTACGTAAAGCATCCATGTGTAAATTCCAAGTTCTTCTCCCTGAGCGATCAGCGAATGGTAACCCTGTGCATGCCGCACATAATCTTCCCCACTCATTTCCAAAGAAATGGACCATGGAATCTTTATATGATCCCGCATCCCAACTTCGCGGATTTTTTTTACTCCCGCCATGCAGCTGTTGTATCCAATATTCATTCCAAAAGAGACAAGCCGTTCCCCGTCTGTATTTGCAACAAGATCCTGGATCAATCGGTAATAAGCACTGCTCTCATCTTCCAGCATTCTTTGTATGGCTTCAAAAAAACTTTGCTGGGATTCTCCACCGGAAAAAGATAATGCCATATCCACCAAATTCCGAACACTGCGCTCCGGGTCATCATTTAACTTTTTTATAGCACATCGAATCATCGTTTCGATTAAAGTGCGATTTAAATCATATATCATTCTACGTCATCCTTATATTTTTTCATACATTCATCTTAAGGGAGCATAATTTCAATGACAAGGGGCAAATGCTAATAAGTGTCAAAAAATGCAACAATCTTTACAAAGTGTCAAAAAATGACACACTAAAAATGAAATGTCCAATGAATTTTTTCCTTCTCCTTCTTAATAATATGAAAGTAGAAAGGGCTATTTTCGACAAACGTCAGAAAGAGCACATCACTGAAAGGAGATTGACAATTATGAACGAAAGTTTTCAAAATATTACGCATGCAGCACAGAGAAAAGCAGTCGAAAAACTGATTGATTCTGCATTGTCGAAAGTAAAAAAAGACAGAGAAGACAGTTTTTTAAAAATGGTCGACCTTGCTGAAATCTTTTTAGATGCATCGGTATCAAAAAAACAGTTTGATTCTATCCGTAACATGATAAAAGATCCTGATAACCGCTGGATGAACTATATTGACCGCGCGATCAGGGAAACGGATCCGCATGTTGCAAAAATGACTGCGCTGAACCTCGGATTTGAAGCAGCATTTCGCGGAACGAAAATGATCCGGAAAAACCGGGAAAAATACGGATGCAACATTCCATGGTTGATCTTATTCGATCCGACATCGGCATGTAACATGCACTGTACCGGATGCTGGTCCGGAACCTATGGACATAAGCACAGCCTGTCTTTCGAAGATATGGATAAGATCGTTACCCAGGGAAAAGAACTGGGCGTTTATCTGTATATGCTGACCGGCGGAAAACCGGTCGGCGGCTGTATTGCAGGCGGTCGAAATTACTTCCATATTAATTCAGCCGGAGATGCGGAACCATGCGTCTTTATCCATTATTCCAATGCTAACATCCATGATAGTTCCATCCTGGAAATTCTGCGGAGTCCATTATTCATGGAATATCGAAAGGGACAGCCATTTAATCAGAATCATCTTCGTCCGTGCCCGATGCTGGAAAATCCACAGATACTGCAGGAAATGGTACATAGAGCGGGCGCACACAGCACCGATTTAGAATCTCCGGAAACCGTCGAACACTTATGCGGAAAATGTATTGATTACGCAAAGGAATGGGCAGAGGAAGCCGATAAAATATGGGGTCAGAAAGAACATAAAACTCCAAAATATCAAAATTATGCTTCCAGATAATGCCCCCGCTCCATCTAAAAAAAACGGAAGTGATTCCACTTTATTTTGTGGATCACTTCCGTTTTTGACGTATTTTTATAAAACTGTTTTATTTCTTTGTTTTTTATCTATGCAAGAACTTCTTTGATCTGTTCGTAAATACCCTGACCGTCTAATTTATATTTTGCGATCAATTCTGCTGCAGGACCGGATTCACCGAATACATCCTGGATTCCAAAACGGTAAACCGGTACCGGAGCAATGCTGCCGATCGCTTCCAGAACGGCTCCACCGAGTCCTCCGATTACCGAATGCTCTTCTACCGTAAAGATCTTTCCGGTTTCTTTTGCTGCCTTTACGAGCAATTCCTGATCGATCGGTTTGATCGTATGGATATTGATCACTCTTGCATGAATGCCGTCAGCCTCTAAAAGTTTTGCTGCATCCAATGCACCAGAGACAGTCAGGCCGGTAGCTACGATCGTCAGGTCATCTCCTTCTTTTAAAGTAACTCCTTTGCCCACTTCAAAATGATACGCATCCTTATCATTGATCACCGGAACCGGAAATCTTCCGAATCTTAAATAAACCGGTCCATCTAACTCATAAGCGGCTTTTACTGCTGCCTGTGCTTCCACGTCATCGGAAGGATTGATGATCGTCATACCCGGAATGGTACGCATTAATGCGATATCTTCGTTACACTGATGCGTTGCTCCATCTTCACCAACAGAAATACCGGCATGCGTTGCTCCGATCTTCACATTCAGATGCGGATATCCGATCGAGTTACGTACCTGTTCAAATGCGCGTCCTGCTGCGAACATTGCAAACGTACTGATAAAAGGAACTTTTCCCAAAGTCGCAAGTCCTGCTGCGATACCTGCCATATTACATTCCGCAATACCACAATCGATATGACGTTCCGGAAACGCTTTTTTGAAAGTATCTGTTTTTGTAGCACCTGCCAGGTCTGCATCTAAAACAATCAGGTTATCATGATCCTTTCCCAGAGCAACAAGCGCGTTGCCATAGCTGACTCTGGTAGCAATTTTCTTTACTTCTGACATAATGCATCCTCCACTTTCTGTAAGTCGGCCATTGCCGTTTTATATTCTTCTTCGTTTGGTGCTTTTCCATGCCATCCGGCCTGATTTTCCATAAAGGAAACGTTCTTGCCTTTTACGGTCTTCATTATGATCGCAGTCGGCATAGATTTTGTATTTCTGGCTTCTTCAAATGCAGCTGCAAGCTGTTCCATATCATTTCCGTCTGCTACTTCAATCACATGGAAATTGAATGCTTTAAACTTATCTGCGATCGGATATGGAGAGCAGACCTCTTCTACCGGTCCATCGATCTGTAAACCATTATTATCTACGATCACACACAGATTGTCCAATTTTCTGTGTCCTGCGAACATTGCTGCTTCCCAGACCTGTCCTTCCTGGATTTCTCCGTCACCGAGAAGTGTATATACTCTGTAAGATTTTCCATCCATTTTTCCACCAAGCGCCATGCCGACTGCTGCGGAAATTCCCTGTCCTAATGATCCGGATGACATGTCAACACCCGGTACATGCTGCATACAAGGATGCCCCTGCAAATAAGAGCCGGTATGTCTTAATGTTTTCAGATCTTCTACCGGAAAATATCCGCGGTGAGCCAGAGCAGAATAATATCCCGGTGCCGTATGTCCCTTTGAAAGAACGAAACGGTCTCTGTCCGGATCGTCCGGATTTTTCGGATCGATGTTCATTTCCTGGAAATAAAGATAGGTGAATACATCCGCTGCCGAAAGGGATCCGCCCGGATGACCGGATTGTGCATGATAGGTTGCGGTAAGAATACTCTTTCGGACTTCATTTGCCTGTTTTTTTAACTCTAAAATTGTCATAATTTCTTCCTTTCCGACTTCCTTAATCCTGACCATAATATGCATTTGCGCCATGTTTTCTTAAAAAATGCTTATCTTTAATGCAATCAGGCGCCGGACCAACATGGCTGTTCACCAGTTCTGTCTGTCCTGCCATTTTGGCAACTTCTTCTAAAACAACAGCATGATAAACTGCCTGAGCAGCATCTTTGCCCCATGTAAAAGGACCATGATTCGTGCAGAGTACTGCTGGTACATAAGAAGGATTTAAATCGCGTTCTTTAAATGTTTCAATGATCACTTTTCCCGTATTTTTTTCATAAGCCTCATCAATTTCTTCTTGTGTAAGGCTTCTTGCACATGGAACCGATCCGTAAATATAATCCGCATGTGTTGTTCCATAGCATGGAATATCTCTTCCGGCCTGTGCCCAGGAAGTCGCCCATGTAGAATGCGTGTGTACGATGCCTCCTAATTCCGGATAAGCTTTATAAAGTTCTGCATGAGTAGCAGTATCTGAAGACGGTTTGTATTTCCCTTCAATACGATTTCCATCTGCATCACAGACAACCATATCTTCCGGAGACAGATCTTCATATTCTACACCGCTTGGTTTAATGACAAAATATCCTGTTTCCGGATCTTTTCCGCTTACATTACCCCATGTAAAGGTAACAAGCCCCCTTTTCGGCAGTTCCATATTTGCTTCATAAACCTCTTTTTTTAATTGTTCTAACATCTTCCGAACCCCTCTTCCTATTCCGTGATCGTATAATATGCGATTTCATCTATTTCTCTGTTTGCCGCAACAAGAACGTCTTTTCCATCTTTTACGAAATGAAGGACATTTGCAGGTCCTACATCTTCATCAATGATCTCATATCCGTAAGATCCTGTTTCTTTGTTATAACGGATAACGAAAAGATTTCTCTTGCCTTTTCTATGTCCGACAACGAAAGAAGGAATGCCGCAGAGATCTCCACCGTAGATCGCATGCGTAAATGGTGCGTCTTCCGGGAAATCATAGACTTTCTGATAAGCACCTTCTGTCTTTTTGTAAATAGAAACTTTTTCGCCATGGAATGGTGAGAGCGTGCAGAGTTCTTCTTCTCCGTCGCCATCGAGGTCAACCAATACCGCATCGCTTGCCGGCAGATCAAGAAGAAGTTCGATATTCCATTCGCTTCCGCCATTAGCCGGCGGAGTGAAGCGGAAGATTCCCTCGTTGCAGGATACGACCGCCGTTGGAACGCCATCCTTCATAACTCTGTAATATCCGTGGTTCTTGAGCATGTTATCTTTTAAAACGGTAAGTTCTAACTGATGATCCTGATCAAAACCGGATAAATCAGATGGAAGTTCTGCTGCATATACTTTTCCCGGTTTTGTCCAGTCTTCTTTATAATCATGTCCGCTCTTTAACGCACATGCGATCAAATACACATGACCGTCTCTTTCTAACAAATCAAAACGATGTACATGCGGGAGATCTACCAAAGTTCTGACTTCCCATTCGCCCTTTTTCTGCGGGGTGATGATAACAATTTTGGCTTCTTTGGAATCATTTGGAGAATAAAATTTATAAGTAGACAGATACTGTCCGTCTGTTCCCGGAACCTGAACCATACTCATGACGCCGCCCGGACCGTCCCAGATCTTATCCTCGAGGTTTCCGTCCATATCAAATAAATATGCCGGATCCTGTTTTTCAGCTGCTACAATAAAATGCTCGCTGCCCTGATATGTGATCTTTGTGAGAGCATAGCACTTATTTAAATTTTTAATTACTTTCTTTTCTACGTTCATGTTCTTTTCCTCTTCTACTTTTGATCAAGCAAGTCGCCCATCATTTTTCTCGCCTGATAAATGTCCTCTTTCCATTCAGGACTGCCTGTATACCACATTTCCGTTACATATCTTCGAATGCCCAGTTCCCATGCTTCATCGATCATGGAAGGAAAATCCACATGACCGGTTCCAAATGGGATTTCACGGAATTTTCCGGGTACTGTCTCTTTTAAGTGCAGTGCCACAAGATGTCCTTTCCCGCTGCGAAGATCTTCTAATACATCTGTTCCATATGTCTTTGCCGCATTGGTCAAGTTTCCGGAATCCGGATATACTCCTAAATATGCGGATTTCATCTGATCAACATATTTCATCGATTTACCGACCGTATTCATGAAATCCGTTTCCATCGTCTCGAATCCAAGAACGATCCCTGCCCTGGCAGCCATGTCAGTGGCTTTCTTTAAGTTCTTTTCGAAACGGGCTGCCGTTTCCTTCGAAGAGTCCTCATAATATACATCGTATCCGGCAAGCTGGATAATGCGGATACCAAGATCGTCCGCCAGCTTCACTGCTTTTTCCATAATCTCAAGAGAACGCTGTTCTGTAGCAGGATCATTGCTGCCAAAAGGATATTTACGGTGTCCGCTCAGACACATAGAACGGATCGGAACGCCGATCTCTCTCATAGTCTTTACCATCTCTGTCCGTTCTTCAGCGGACATATCAAGCCTCGCGAGCTTTGCATCTGTTTCGTCGATACTGATCTCTACAAAATCATATCCGGCCTCTTTTGCCATCTGGAGCTTTTCTTTCCAGGAGAGCTCATTTGGCATTGCCTTCTCGTAAAGTCCAAGTGCATACGCTTTCATTATCTGTCTCATCCCCCTATCTCAATGCATGTTTTCGTTTTATGTTCATGGGTGCGTACTATTTTTATAAGAAAACAGTCAAAAGACTGCCTCCTGACACGATACCCACAATTAACAGAACAAATCCTACAGCAAATGTTGCCCGGTTCATCCGGTTTTCCGTAATCAGCATCGTATCCATATCCTGATAAAGTGTCATATGTTCCCCAATCTGGAACGTCTTTTCACTGCTGGAATTGATATGGCATCTGCGAATGCATTCTTTTCCATCTTGTTCATAACGAACAACCGGATAATACGTACTCCGTCCGGATTTGATAATTTTACTGTCTTTGGTCAGCTGTCTGCTGTAAATCTCAATGACCTCCGCATCGAGTTTCCGGATCTCCTTTTTTCCGGCAGTGATATATCGTATTGTCAGGGACAGTCCCGCACCAAGAAAAAGAAGTACCAGGAAGATCATTGCCATGACCTGGTCATTTCTATTTTGATAAAATGCGAGCAGAATAAGAAATGCTCCGCCTATCATCATCTCCCAGGGCTGAAACAGGGAAAAATCTTCCGAATCACTGATCTGCATTTCCTGACCGGATGATAAGGGACTTCCGGACTTTGCATACAAAGTTACCGGCTGGCCCTCCATATACTGCGTCGGAGATTTTACAGAAATCTTCTGCATTTTTCCCGTGGAAGGCTGCACACCTTCCACGGTGACCAGATAATAATCATAAACCTTCCGATCTTTTTGATCTTTTTTCACGATATGTTTACAGCTGACTACGGTTCCATTCATTTGTTTCCCGCTTCGTTTCTTCCCTAAGAGAACTCTGGTCTGGCTGGAACCGACCAAAAAGATGATAATACCCGGTATGTATAAAAATAATTTTTCTAAACTCAGCATATCAAACATTTATGATCCTCCTGGTACTCTATTCGGATTAATTACAGATATCCGTTTTCTTTTAATGCTTTTTCGATTTCAGGTGCACTCATAACATTTTTCAGAGGGATTACGAGTGTGCCGCTCTTCTGTGCATCTTCAAATGTTTTGATGAATGTTTTTGCACAGAATACGATATCGTAGTTACGTGCAGCTGTTTTTCCTTCAGATACCGGGCAGTGACGAAGTTCAGCCGGTTTTACACCATATTTTTTGAATACTTTGTCAATTGCCTTTTCCATCATAAGAGATGAACCTGCTCCGTTTGCGCAACATGCGAGAATTTTTTTTCCGTTTAAATCTGCCATTTTTGTGACTCCTTTCATAATTTAAATGTGATTTTTTTGCTTATTTTTTGTGTTATAAAATACCAGTACTATCAAAGAGCATTTCTTTCACTCATTAGTTAGAAGCTTTTTTTGCTTCCAGATGCTCAAGGTATGCATCATAATCTTCCGTAATCAGGAAGTAACCTTCCGGATCCATACGGTATTCGATCTGAGGAATTGCAAGCAGAATGATAACTACCACTGCAACACCTACATATCCTAAGTATTTCATGATAACTGTAAAGATTGGCCATACAGTATCCCAGTCGAACATTCCAAGATATCCGCCATAAGTTGCAAGTCCAACCCATCCTGCGATCAATGCTGCACCAAATACCTGAATCAGACCGGAGATAAACGGAATGACCAGACAAGCTTTGATACCGCCTTTTTCATTTGCTACCAGACCGATCGTTGCATTATCGAAGAATACAGGTACGAATCCACAGATAATGATCGTCGGAGATCCTGCGAAAATAAGGATCAGGATTGCGATGATCTGTCCAACTAAACCAGCTAAGAAACCGAATGTTACCGCGTTGGAATCGCCGAAACCGAAACATACGGCACAGTCAACACCAGGAATTGAAGATGGTAAGATCTTGTCCGCAATACCCTGGAAAGAAGCTGTCAGTTCTGTTACGAAAGTACGAACACCAAGCTGTAAGATAGCAAGGTATACTGCAAAGTTTAATGAAGTATCGAAACAATACCATACGAAGTTTGTTGTTTCTTCAATATAAGCGTTTTCTACAAAATATGGTTTTCCGATGATGGCCATGATCGTGCCGAAGAAGATCGTCATGAGGATTGCCGTACATACCATGTTTTCATTGAAAATAGAGAAGAAACCAGGCATTTCAAGGTCACCGACCTTCTTAATGTCTTCTTTTTTCTTACCTCTCGCAAATAATTTATCTGCAAGGAAATATCCGAGACGGATTCCAAACATCTGCTGATGTGCGATCGCAAATCCGGCGCCTTCGCTGAGTTCCTGCATCGGTTTGATCGTGAGGTTTGCACCAACTGCCCAGTATGCACCGAGGATAACTGCCATTACGACCATAAGTGCAACATCATTTGTTAACAGAGCCGGCATTGCAAACATGATCAGCCAGTAAGCAGTTGCTGCCTGCTGTACCTGTACGTGACCTGTCGTAAATAATGCACGGCATTTTGTAATTTTATTAAAGCGAACTAAAAGAATATTAACAATAAATGCGATCAGCAGCAGAGTCATAGCCTGGGAGAATCCCTTACCAAATACCTCTTCTACACCTGCCGTAACTGCATTTTGTCCATAATACGGGTCGATAACACAGGCTGTTAAATTAAAACGGTCTCTCAGTCCGGCAAGAATCGGACGGAAAGTCGTTGTCAAACCTGAAGAACCTGCATTTAAGATCAACATACCGATGATCGCTTTTAATGTACCAGATAATGTGTCATACCATTTCTTTCCCATCAGGCAGTAACCTAACAGGGTTAAAAATCCTACCATGTATGGAGCTTTCTGCAAAATATAAGTTGCAAAGAAATCCCATACAGCAATTAAAATATTAATAACTACCATATTTACCCTCTCCTTTTGTCTCTTAGAATTCTTCTGTTACAGGGAATTTCTTTTCCGCTTCCAGAATATCTTCCGGAGTTTCTGCTTCCATAAGGGCATCCAGAAGAGGTTCATTTGCGAAGATTCCCATTAACTGACCAATGTTTTCCAGATGTTCTTCCGGATTGCAGGCAGCGATTGTAAAGAACAGTTTTGCTTCTTTTTTCTCTCCGTCTTCATCTTCCCCGAAATCAACTACTTTTTTGGAAACCATAAAACCAATCCCTGTTTTATGTACTTCTTTCGCATCCAGCTGAGAATGCGGCATTGCTACCATATGATCGAAAACAACATATGGACCGTATTCTTCAATACAGGAAACGATCTGTTTGTAATAATCAGGCTCTACGCTTCCGTCTGCTACTAAAGATTCTGCGCTGCGACGAATCGCTTCCTGCCATGTCAATTCTTCATCGACAAAAAGATAGTGTTTTTTTTCTACGATAGTCTGTAATACAGAAGCCATATTTATCCTCCTTATATCTTATAAGCATGAACGGAACGGGATGTTCTGAGGAGCTTCAAAGCAATCTTCAAAACCACGTCTGTGATGATAATAAATTTTATCCTTATCCTGTGGGTAAGTGTATTTTCCGCCTACCTGCCAGAAGAATGGATGGAATTTATATTCATTCCGATCTTTCTTGAAATCATATAACAGCTTGATCTCTTCGCAGTCAGCCTGGAAGTTTGTCCATACATCCCAGTGAATCGGAACTACAACTTTACACTGCAGATTTTCTGCCATACGAAGGATATCTGTAGATGTCATCTTATCCTGCATTCCAATCGGGTTTTCACCAAAAGAGCCGAAAGCAACGTCAATGTCATGATCTTTACCGTGTTTTGCAAAATAGATGGAGAAATGAGAATCGCCAGAGTGATAGATATTTCCGCCAGGAGTTTTTACAAGGTAGTTTACTGCTTTATCATCCATATCCGTAGGACATACGCCTGTTAATTCTTCTCTGTCAGGACCTGTAGAATCTGTTGTAACGATACATGTACGGTCAAAGCTGTCCAGACATACGATCTCGATATCTTTGATTTTGATCACATCACCAGGTTTTACTGTCACGCAGCGATCTTCCGGTACTCCCCAGTTTACCCATGTTTCAACAGATTTCTTTGGTCCGATGAATGGAACAGGGATTTCTTTTCCATTTTCATCTGTCGTTGTCATACCGCTCTGGATCACATGTGCGGCCCATTCTGCAGACATATGATCCTGATGATAATGTGTTGCAAGAACCGCATCTACCTGTTTGAATGCAAATGGATCGATCACAAAAGGAACGTTTCTCAGGTTTGGCTGCATAGCGCGGGCGCCGCACATATTTGCCATCTGATGACCTACCTTCATTTTTCCGTCACCATGCGTACGTTTTCCGTTACCACACCATAAATCGATCGTAATGTTTGCTCCGCCCGGTGTTTTAAACCACACACCCGTACAGCCGAGCCACCACATTGCTACGTTACCTGGGGCAACTACTTCATTTTCGATGTCTTCCACTAACCATGTGCCCCATTCTGGGAATGTACTCATGATCCAGCTTTCACGAGTCATTTCACTTACTTTACTCATAATATACCTCCTTTGCTTTTTTATGAGCATTTCGATTGTTTACATGTATATTATATGATTATTTTTCTCAGTCAGTCAACTAATTTTATGAATGTTTCATAATTATAAGATTGTTTTGTGATTTTTTTGTTACAAATACACAATCATTTTTCCTGTTTATGATTGTTTTTGAATTTTGCATAAAAAAATGAGCCTTTTTTGCTCATAAAAAGCCAAAAACGCTCATTTTTATTATTTTTATTTTCTTTAATTTTTAGGACCTTTTTGATAAAAGCCATTCATTTTTTTGCGGCATTTTTCATAAAACTGCACAAGACTTTCATTTGGATAAAACACTTGTTCCTTTTCCCTGTCTGAGATCATTGTAAACGCCTCTTCTTCCGTTTCATATACCCCCAACGCCTTCAAAGCCGCTATCAGTGCTCCCCGCGCCGTGGCATCTGCTTTCCCTCTCCGGACAATGCGCTTCCCATAAATATCAGCCTGCATTTGATTAAACGGTCTGCTGTTTGTCATGCCGCCATTCACGAAAATATCAGATACATGAACGTATTGCGCCATAGTATCTATGCCATTTCGAATTTCATAACAGATTCCTTCCATGAGACTTCTTAACATATCCCACTTTGTATTGCTCAATGTAACGTCAAAAAATCCGCCTTTTGCCGCACGATTCCAATCCGGGGTGGAGCGCCCCATAAAATAAGGCATGCAAAGACAGCCATTCGATCCGGGCGGTACGCTCTCTACCATGCGGTCCAGTTCCTCCATCGTATACCCTTCCAGCCATTCCCTGCAAAACCAGTCATAGGCAGAACAGCAGGTTAGTACGCTGTATTCTATCATATATTGGTTTCGAACCGATGAATAATTACAGATCACATCGGATTTTAAAGAATTCGGAATCTCCTTCAGATTTGTGACGAGAAAACCTCCGGTTCCAACTGTAACAGACAAAATCCCGGGCCGAACGACTCCCTGTCCCAAAGCACCGCACTGCTGGTCTCCACCAGCCGTGACTACCGGTATTCCCGATGGAAATCCGGTAAGTGAACAAAGACGTTCGGTCGTATAGCCGCATATGCTTCCCGGTTCAACCAATCTGCACAATCTGGACTCTTCCACATGAAAGATTTCCAACAACTGCGGATCCCAGCAGCATTCCCTCAGATTCATCAAGTTGGAACGGCTGCCGTAAGTATAATCCGTACAGAGTATACCGGTCATTAAATACAACATATAATCCGCAGCAGTCATAAATTTATACGTATTCTTATATAGATCCGGTATTTTCTCCCGGATCCACATCATCTTAATTCCGGAAAACACCGGATTGATCTTTGCTCCGGATCGTTCAAATACCAGGTCGTTATCCGCCTGCAGCTGTTCACATAAGGCATCCGCCCGCCTGTCCTGCCACAT
This sequence comes from Candidatus Fimousia stercorigallinarum, assembly GCA_018715775.1. Lineage (GTDB taxonomy): Bacteria > Bacillota > Clostridia > Lachnospirales > Lachnospiraceae > Fimousia > Fimousia stercorigallinarum. The sequence goes on from DVKZ01000100.1 coordinate 20,853, forward strand.
AATGGCAGGACAGAGCGGGCGGATCGTTTTATCTGTCGCTATCACTGCAGAACGAAAAGAAGTAAACGAAACTGCATCAATCAAAAAATCAGATTCCTCTGCCTCTTTCACCGCACATTTTAATATATGGTACAATGCACATTCCCAATCGGCCGGATCCTGTTCTACCAGGCCATTCGTCAAATACTTTGATAAGTAACCCTCATAATACTCCTTCCTTCTTTGTCCGGTATGATCAAAAATAACCCCCTTCATACCGGATGTTCCCGCATCAATACATAATATATTCATTGTTTTTTACCATTCAGACTGATTTTTTCTGCTTACCTGGTAAACATCGATCCCCCTTTCCCGAAATGCATCAATGACATCTTTCGGAGCCAGTTCATCGGTGATCAAATGCTTGATCTTATCAATCCCGCAGGACCGGAAGCTGCTGTTCGCACCGATCTTTGTATGATCAGCCAGAATATAAGCTTCATTCATCGTTCTCTGGATCATCAATTCATTCAGATGCACTTCATTTACATTTTCCGTCGTCATCCCGCAATCAGCCGAAATTCCTGAACAGCCGATAAACGACTTTTTCGCATATACTTTTAACAGATTTCTCTCCGCAAACTCTCCGACAAGCGCTTCTTTCGGGTAGCGGATCTCTCCTCCGGTAAGATAGATATTCACCTTCGACGGATTGTTGCAGTTAATTGCTCTGCCATTGTTTGTAATAACGGATATATTATTCCCTTTCATATACTGGATCACATCCAGCGCATTTCTGCTTGTATTAATAAAGATCGTATCATCATCTTCTACCAGCGTCGCCGCATAACGGGCGATCAGATTTCTATAATAGGTGACATCATCGACTTCTCCGAGAGGATCTCCTTTCGATGCGATGTCTGTCGGTGTCGCTCCGCCATAAGAGCGGACCAGAAGATTCTTTCCTTCCAGATAATTCAGATCACGTCGGATCGTTACAAGTGAAACATTAAATATAGAAGCAAGTTCATCCACGCGAATATCCGGATTTTCCACTAATTTCGAGAGAATATCCTTGCGTCTCTTATCAACATATGCTTTTTCTTTTTTCATATTGCCTCCAAGTTAATATATATTCCGGATATGATTCTTTTCCGGATAACACTTTTATTTAAACGTTCGAAATGATCATAAAATGCTGTTGCTATCACTTTATCACAAACAATCCCATCTTTCAAGAACTTCTATTTTGTTTTTATTTTAACCACATCTGACCAGTTTGAAAAATAAGTCTTTCCACCGGTCTTTTTATAAGTGCGTACCCTCGTATAATAATATTTTTTTGCTTTCAGACCGTCAATCGTTTTTGCATCCGTAGTGTTTTTTCTTATGGTTACAACATCCGCACCTGCCATATCCGCTTTTGTGGAATATCCGATCTGATATCCGTCTACCTGTACGGTACGCTGCTTCCATCGGATCCGAAATCCATGCTTTGTACCGACACTGGACAAAATATTTACAGACCTTGGAATGATCCTATATGTTTTTATGATCGTTCCGTTAAAAACATTCCTTCCATTTACTTCCACTTGATATGTTCCGACTTTTTTTGATCCGGAACTGTACTTTAATGCAACATTTTTCACATTGGATACAATATTTTCGGCAATTATCCGGTCAGAATATCGAACCGTAACGGAAGGTTTTCTGGTTTTTCCGTTATAAACAAGTTTTGTTGCCGATAACGACGCGGAAGAAATCACTCTTGCACGTGTCGGTTTCGCTGTCATATTTTTCAACGACATTGTTGCTGATACATTACTCTTTACACTTTTACCTAATGCTTTCTGCACTGCTTTATATGCATCGACAACTCCATATCCATAATAATTATCTTTTCCTTTTTGCCCCCGATCAGTGGCTGTTAATATCAGACATTGCGTCGCTTTTGTCGGCGTCATATTCGGATCCGCAGCATATAAAAGGGCTGCGATCCCGGCAACGATCGGACTGGAGAAGCTCGTTCCATTTACCATACAGTCCTGATTTGTATATCCGTTCTTTTTATACCAGTAAACCCGTCCATTCTCAACGTGATGCGCATATCCTGCTGCCGGCATCAGAATCAATTCTCCCGGCGCACTGATATCTACGTATTTATTATAACGGCTGAAATCACTGTGCATATTATCCATTCCAACCGCTGCCACCGACAAAACATGTTTATAAGAAGCGGGGTATACTTTCGTTTTCCCATTCTCATAAAACGAATCATAATTTCCTGCAGCTGCCACCGATAAAATACCTTTCTGATAAGCCTGCGCAATACAGTCTTCCACTGCCTGATCCGGTTGTGTTGACTCAAACGACATGTTGACCACTTTAATATTCAATCGATCCGCATATTTCAATACATACTGATAGGCTGCAAGAATCGCGCTTGTTGGCGCAAATGCCTCATAACCATACAGATTAGAATCTCCCATATATTTTTCTTCTGTCCAGAATGGTTCGTCAAATATATTAATCGGAAGCACCCGGCCATTATAAGAAGTTCCGGCCATTCCTTTGTTATTATTGGCACGTGCTGCGATCAGCGACGCCACCCGTGTGCCATGTCCGACATAATCAGTGAAGGGACCTGTCGGATCAAACCAGTCCGTTCCTTTTTCGCTCATCTTTTTTTGCTGACAAGCATCATAGGCATAAGAATACCATATATTCCCACCGGATCCTACCTCTTTCATATCCTCATGGCGTTCACTCGGATCATAATTGATCCCGGTGTCCAAAACGGCTACCGTCACCGGCTTTCCAGTTTTATTATATGAACTTCCATCCGCTCTCGCAAAGCTCCAGGCTTTCTCAAGATTCAAATTATTCAGATAATAGGCTCCGGATTTTTTACTGTCATTGACCTTCGTTGACTGCAGGCGGTAAAGATAATTTTTCTGAACATATGCTACTTTTTCCGTATGTTCCAGCTTTTTCACAGCCTCCTGAACAGATACGCCGTCCGGCAGTTTTGCAACAGCCGCTGTCCCGCCCGATATCACATCCGATACATCGATTTCCTCTTGCTCGGTAATACGAAGATCCGCCAAAACCCGTTCTGTCTCATCTAACCGTTTCACCCGATTCGTTTTAAGCGCTTGATCTATCGCCTTCGTATCCGCCATTTCATTCTTATAAACAATGATCACTTCATCTTTTTTATATTGTAACTCCTGAGTATTCGCTTCCAATAAATCACTCTGTTTGATCTTTTCTGCCTCTATTTCCGCTTTTGGAGCGGCACTGACAGGGAAATACTGTCCGAATATGAGAGACAGACACAGAAAAACCGCTATACACTTACGTCTCATCTTCTCCTCCTTCTTCCGGTACCTCTGCCGGCAATTCTACTGTATTATTTTCTTATATTCTACAATTGAAAAGAATATTCGTCAACAAAAAGGGCAATACAAATAATAACATACAGAAATAAAACCCTCTGCAGGTTATTATTGGTATTGCCCGAATGTCGGTAACAAGCCACTGTTTTTAACTATTTACACTATACTCCTTTACCCATCAATTGTCAATAAACTTTTCTACATTCTTTAAAAAAGCATTTTCCGGAAAAGGAGCCTTCTCCTTTTCCGAATAAATTGCTTCTCTAAACTTTTTTAATACCGTCTGCGATTATGAATTCTTCATAATTACGCTTCCAACGGTATCGGCAACGTGTTCACATGCATCTGCGCATTTTTCCATATAAGTAAAGATTTCTGACCATGCGATCACGTAACGGATATCATAATCTTCGGTATGCAGTTTTCTCATGCTGGTAATATATAATCCGTCAGATTCTTCTTCGAGGCTGTTGATCGCAATGATCTTTTCTCGAATCTTTTTCGAATGTTTAAAATCTGCGAACTCTACTAACAGATCATGCAGGCTGTCACAACATCTGCTGACAAGATCGACCATCTGCAGTGCGACTTCCGGTATTTCCTGAATATTATGAATATAAATACGGATCAAAATCTCTTCAACCTTATCTGTCACATCGTCGATGTTGTGAGCAAGTTCGAGGATATCTTCTCTTTCGATCGGTGTGATAAATGCCTTCGCCAATTTATCTGTCATCTCATGTTTGATATGATCTGCTTCGTGTTCAATGACATGGATCTCATCTAATCTGGATGAAATTTCCTTTGGTTCAAAATGTGTTAAAATATCTTTTAATAAGTGTGCTGCCCGACTGGAAGCTTCCGCACATTTGATAAAACTATTATAATAAAACGCGTCCTGTTTCTTTGACATTTCTTTCTCCTCCGTCTTATCCGAAAATAAACATAAATAATTTAGCGATTACAAAACTGATCAGACCACAACCCGGGAATGTAAAAATCCAGGTCAGCATCATATCTTTTACCACGCCGAAATTAATAGCTGAAAGCCTTTTTACCGCTCCTACCCCCATGATGGCACTTGTTTTTGTATGAGTTGTCGATACCGGGATACCAAATAAACTGGAATAAAGCAGACAGAGCGCTCCTGCCACATCCGCAGAAAAGCCCTGATATCTCTCTAATTTTACCATGTCCATACCAACGGACTTAATGATCTTTTCTCCGCCTACACTCGTTCCAAGACCCATAACGATACTACAAAGCAGCATCAGCCATACCGGGATCTCCATGCCGATAACCGAACTTTGCCCGCCTGCAAACGCAATTCCTAAAAACAGAACTCCGATAAACTTCTGTCCGTCCTGAGCTCCGTGCATGAAACTCATAGCTGCCGCACCAGCAATCTGCGCATAACGGAAAAATACATTTGCTTTCCGGCGTTCCATATTCTGGAATAAAATCGTGATCAATTTGCACACGATCCACCCTGTCACAAAGCCAAGAACAAGACTCAGTACAAGACCATAGAGTACTTTTACCCATTCACTTCCATTGATACCGCCGGTTCCGTGCTGAATCGCGATCGCAGCTCCGGAAAGTCCGGCAATCAGGCTGTGACTTTCACTCGTCGGGATTCCAACAAAAGACGCCGCTACACTGTATACAACAATCGAAAACAGTGCTGCACATAAAGCGATCAGCGCATTGTGTGTATCTGTTCCAAAATCCACAATATTACTGATCGTCGATGCAACGGAACTGTTAATTTGCGTCATAATAAATACGCCAAGGAAATTAAATACCGCGCTCATCATGATCGCCTGTCTCGGTCTTAAACAGCGTGTCGTTACACAGGTTGCGATCGCATTCGGCGCATCGGTCCATCCATTAACAAAAATAACTCCTAATGTAAACAAAGCTGAAATCAACAGCATCGGATTTTGAAAGATTCCTTCCCAAAAATAAACAAACGATGTGTCCATAAAAGCTCCTTTCATTTTCTCTTTCTGAAATTGTATCTATGTAACTATTCTCTTTCAACAAAATTATCCATTTTCGTCATTTTTTGCCATCTTTTTCCTGCAAAATAAGAAGGTTCCGCGAAACATTCGATAATCTCAAAGTGATCAACCGTATGCCCTGGAAAAAAACCTTATAAGCATATATCCATAAAAGTGCAGCTGTCACCCATATCATCGTCCACGTATCCGGAACGACCTTCATATGCCTGATTGAAACACTATGTATACTTTTCAAATTATATTCACAGATATCCTGAATCGCAGGCTGGCAATCGTTTGTTCTGATGGAAAGTCTGCTTTTCGAATCTTCGGACGTTTCCTCATGCTGTACAGGATTTTGCAAAACTCCTCTGCTTTTTACGAAAGGAAAAAGAACCGGGATCACTAGACCCAGTAAAAAAATCATCATCCATGCTGATGATATTTTACATTGATTTTTCATTTCTTTTCCTCTCCTTTACCTGCGAAATCATTTCCACAATACCATAGAACTAATTTCAGTGTCAATATACAGAATGCTTAAAAATGTTCAAACATAAATTTCCTTTTTGTCTTCCAGATTCAGACATGCAAGCTTTCCTCCCTGCTCTCTGCGTTCATTTCCCGTATCCAGGTCAATATATCTCGGATTTCGATAAATGCGGGCTCTTTCCCAATCCGGCAAAAACAAAGTCGGATAATGCCCGACAATCACACGTTTATCAAAGCGGATTCCTGCCGGTATGTAATGAATATCATTCGAAAACAGATACCGTTCCTGATCATCTGCAACAGCCGCCTGTACCGATGCCCTGATATCTACGGTTCCATCTTCATGAAAGATCATAAAATCCGCATGAAGTCCCGAGTGTGTTAGAAAATAGCATACTTCTCCCTGTTGTATCTCGATATAGACCGGTAATTGTTGTAATTGTTTTAATAATTTCTTCTTTTCCATGTCAGTTAACACATCCACTTGCTGTCTGGATCTGGTTCCGCCACAGGCATCCCACATCGAACCATTGATGATGCCTGACAAATACCGTTCACATAAATATTCATGATTTCCTTTGATCAAGGTCATATTCTTTTTCTGTAAAATGGCCGTCAGAAGCCGGAGAGGTTCTTTTCCTTTATCCATCACATCGCCCAAAATATACATATGATCCTGATCTGAAAACCGAATCGTACGAAGCAGTCTTTGAAACGTTCGAAAATCACCATGAATATCGCTGGTTAAATATATCATAAACGTCACCTTCTATCTTATTGTTGAGTTAAAAAAACCGCTCCCTTTTTACAAGGTAAGCGGTATATTTTAAAAATATAGAAACTATATCAGATCATGTATTTATCATAACATTTTTTCCCTGATCTGTAAACCAGATGATGTCTTTTTTGCAGAACGCCTGCTTTTTTAACGTACGCCATTTTTCAGGTCTTCCACTTCTCCCATATCCGGGATCCATACTGCCGATGCGTCCACAAAGCCGCTGTCATCCTGCTGCTGTCCCTTAATGGTAGAAGGGATTGTTCCGTTTAACTGCTTCCTTACGCTCTCCGCTCGAAGCTTACAAAATTCCTGAAATGTCTGAACTCCCGTCAGATAATCTTCATAAGAACAATATGCCGTCGGATCTTTTTTCACATATGGTGCGATCATATCCGTGATCATCGACGTTTTCTTTTCAAAATATCCATTTTCAAAATAGAATTCCAGAAAATCAGAGAAATATTTATGATAACGCTGAAAGTATTGTTTCTGAAGCATCAGCTGATGAAACATAGGGCGTTCCAGCATGATCTCGCCGGAAGCAGGTGTATCGATCGGATAGTTTACATACAGGCGGGAATCATTTACCGGATCCGGTTTGCCTAAAGAATAAGTGCAATACGCCAGATTATAGTCCCATGGGAGCATGCTCAGTCTGCCGTCTTCTTCATAAAGATAATAGTTATGTCCGGTAGGCCCCAGATAACTGTCAAGATTTACAACAAAGACCTGAACCGTAAAATACCGGAGCACTTCGTCCACATGGACCGCCTGTTCCAGATTTTTACCTTCTGATAAATCTTTCAATGACCGGATCAACCTCTGTTTGTCTGCTGTAGAAATATCGAATTTTGCTTTTCTGAAAATATTATCATAACTTTCTTCGCGGTCATCAATGTATTTTAACGCCACATCCGGATTTTCCGCATTGACATCTTTATAATCCGGTTTATACAGCCTGCCATGATCCCTTCCGAAATTCCGTATGGCAAAGGCTTCCTCCGGTTCTTCCAGAGCCAAAAACAATCCCCAGTCCTGCCCATTGACCGTGACCCATGTATAACTGCAAAGAGGAGATGGAACATCCATGTGCCGCATCATATCAAATGTCATATAGTTCTTGAGATAACTGTTATCCTGAAAAGAAGCATCCAGACTCATTTTATCTAATCCATAATAATTCATCTCAGATGAATAATGATCGAATTCAACCTTCAAACTATATCTCTCATGACCATATTTTTCAACCAGATTTTTGGAATTATTTCCTTTAACCCGTAAGCCGACATTTTCAAAACGTTCTCCATCAATTGTGATATCACAGGATTGATATTCCTCTCCGGAAGCACTCTCCAAAAATGCTTCCCAGTTTTCTACCTGAAGATCAATGCTATGCACATAACTGTCATCAAAAATTTTGTCCACATATGGCTGCTCTGTTTCTGCATGTCTTAATCCCAAGCGTTCCCCAAAATAAAAAAATATCACTGCAAACAAAGCGATCGAAAATATAATCAGACAAATCCCATCCATATATTTATGCTTTAACATTGTTCTCACCCCATATAGTCCCCATTATAAGACACCATAACAACATTGGAAACTCCCGGAAGATCCGCAAGCTGATTGATAAATCCGGTGGAATGATCTTTGATGCGGATTTCATAATTCAGTTCTATATTTCCCGGAACGATACTTTTGCTTTTCAGAGAATATTTTTTTACATTTTTTTTGACAAAGGAAAGAACTTCCTGCTCTTCCTCTTCCGTACTGCAATGTACAACTAAAATATAAGGCCTGTCCATTGTATTTTTTTCTGCAAAGATCAGCAGGACTACGGCAATAAACGCACTGCCAAACACTGCCAGAATGAGCAGTCCCGCAGCCAGCACAATACCTGCCGCAATGCTCCAGAATAAAAATAC
>DVKZ01000101.1 GCA_018715775.1 Candidatus Fimousia stercorigallinarum
TTCTGCTGTAGCTGTCTTGTTATCATCTGCCCATGTAAATACAGGCTCGCCATAGTCATGACCAAGTGCATCTGATGTTTTTACCGTCTTTGTATCTGTAACTGCATCACCATCTTCTGGTGTAAATGTTGCAGTATAAACGATCTTGCCTTCGTCTTCACATGTTGCTTCTGTTTCTTCCTGGGTAACGGTTGCTTCCTGACCTGTCAGTTCTTTACCACATGCCGGACATTTCAGATCTACGGTTGCAGATGAGTTGTCCTCTGCCCATGTAAAGGTTGCATCATAAGCATGTTTGCCGCCTTCCTGATTTACAACTGTTGTAGCTTCTACCGCTTTACCGTCATCTGTCTTACCAGTTGCTGTATATGTGATCGTTAAACCTTTATCACATGTTCCGGATGTTGTTTTTGTTACATCTGTTAATGTAACAGTCTGGCCGCTTAATGTTAAATCATCAGCGTTAAGCAGGCAGTCAAGTTTCTTGTCAATACATGTATTACAAGTCAGATCAGCATCTGTGATCGTTGCAGAGCTGTAATCTTCCGCCCATTCAACTTTACTTTCATCTGCTGCTGTATAAACATGACCTGCTTTTTCTTTTGCCATTTCATAGGTATCTTTGCTTGCATCCCAGTCTTCGTCTGTTCCGTCGTCATCTGGTTCTACTGCATATCCACAAGATGTACATACATAACAGTCATTGGTATTCCAGTTACCATCACTGTCTTTTGTATAATATGTTTCATCGAAGTGAACGTAATGATGATCTTCTGCAGTACCTTCTATGTATTCACGCGTTCCTGCTTCGGTCACTCCACAGTCTTTACAACGGTTTTCTGTATATGCATCACGTCCGCATGCTGCATCTACTGTAACCTTTTCATAATCATGACTTCCTGAAATCGTGCTTTCAGCAATGGTATCCGTAAATACTGCTGTCCACATAAATTCATCATTATCATTCTTTTCGCGTTTATAACCCATCTGCTCTAACATATCATCCGGCATATCAATGCCCTGGCTGCTGATATATGAATTATAGTTCGGGTTATAGTTGCTTTCCTGGAATTCATATCCCGTGCTTGAAGAATCTTCAATATCGGATTTACCGGAAATATATGCATAATTTGTTGCAATGTCAATGTAGAAATTGCCATCTGGTTTTAATGTTAATCCTGCGATTGGTGCATTTTCTACTGCTAAAGTAGAATCGCTTGCAGAATCAACCACTTTAAATGCCATGCCACCAAAGGCGATCGTCTTATCACGTTCCGCATATACATCATTGTATTCTTTTACGAGAACAACGTCACCTGTCTCTGTGTTATAAGAGAAGATCGCATTTGCAAGGTTGAAATAAATCATACCATCTTTATAACCCATTGTCAGAGTGATCGATGGATAAATAGATTTCTGATCTAAATACTGTGCATAGTATGATGTCAGTTCTTCATTTTCTTCCATTGCCTGTGTTTCCGGATTATAAACACGTGCTACACTTGTATCGTCATCATCGTTTTCTTTATAGTTGAATTCGATCAATGCTTCATAATCCGCATCGCCATCTCCTGTATCTGTATCGGTCATGGCATGTTTTACGATTTTGAATTTTGCATTTTCAGATTCTTCCTGGATATCGCTGGCATTTCCAGAATTATTGTTGTAATCTTCTAATAATGAGATCAAATCGGTAGAATCATATACATAGTAAGCATTTGTTCCATCGAAGTATGTATTACTCTTAATACGGGATACCCATGCATCTTCGTAATCTTTATTATCAGCGGCATCTTCATATAAGCCAATGATCGCACTGAAATTTCCATCGTATAATTCACGTGCAGTATCATCACTGAATAAGAAATACATATGATTCATGCTGCCGTTTACTTCGACACGGTCACGGGACATAACTTCTGTATAAACATCAATGTAACATGGGTCTGCATAGTACCATTTACCATCCACTCGTACTGCATTCCAGAAATGATCAGAGTTGAAGTTGTCCTGTGTTTCCCCATACATCGTTACACTTGCATCGTAGGAAATACGTACCATATCAACGGTATATCCTTTATCAATATCGATTTTACCGTCTGTATAATATAATTCATCTGTTGTTTTCCAGTCAGATGCATCTGCATAATTACCTGTTTTTGTAAAGTAATCTGCATCCAGACACTGAACAAGGTAGGTATATGCTTTGGAATAACCCATACATACAGAAGATCCTAAAGCAAGCGCACCGATCTGAGTACCCTGCCAATATCCGATGATACCATCGGTTAATCCTGTTGCTGCCTGCTGAGTATAAACCTCAATCGCCTGATTAGGAGTCATGTTGCCGAGATCCGGGATCTCTGTATCCATGATCACAGTATATGCCTGTTCAACCGCTGCCTGTCCATCTTCAGACGCGAGATATCCATTTACCTGTTCCTCCATCTGTGCGGCAACCTCTTCCCCTCCCAGATGCTCTACAACATATGCGCGGGGATCCGCCGCAATCGCATCGGCATTATCGGTCATATACTGTTCCGCATAAGCGTTGACTTCTTCCTCTGTTGCATCAGGATTCTCTGCCTGATACTGCTGTGCTACAGCGCTTTTGATCGCATTCTGCCATATGGTAAGTCCCACCTGCTGTTCCGCCACTGCACGGAACTGGCTCTGGAACTGTGGCTCGATCCGCGGTTTATAAACACCATAGATGGTCTGATAGATTTCATCATAATGTTCATTCTCAACCGGTTCTTCTGCTTCCATGCTTGCTGTTCCGGAAGAATTCATGATATATGCCATATCAAATGTATTCTGCTGTCCCAGCCAGTCATTCAAAACGAGCAGCTGCTGAACTTTGGACTTCGCACCGGAATCTTCTACAGCTTTTAATGCCGCATCACGCTGTGATTCCACTTTGTCACCATAATACTCAACGCCGAACTGATCACCGTATAAGAAGTTTAAGATCATTCCGTTTAAGTCATCATAAGAATAATTGCCGTTGCGGACGTCGTCAACCGATACGCCTGCTAAAACAAGCATCTCTCCGAGAATGCCGAGACCGTCTTCATTATCATCATTAAATGATAAATAGAACGGTGCCTGAGCACCAAGAACATCGGCATGTGCAGTTCTGTAATCTAAATACTGCTGATACAGTTTTAATACCTCCTGTTTCTGCTCGTCTGTTAATCCGACCTTCTCCCCTTCTGTATCCGTAACTTCCTGTGTCTCTAAGTCCTGAGCAACAGCCTGCATTTCCGGATCAGACATATCAAGGTCGTTTTCATCCATGCCTTTTGTTTCTGCTTTTGCAAGAGCTACATTGGATTCAAGATTCTTTGTGTCAATATCGACATCAATTTCTGTGCTGTCGCTCTTAGATTCAGACTTTTCGTCTGATGAAGATTTTTTCGCTTTTGCCTCAGCCTGATCGGAATCATCCGCTTCTTTTGCTGCTTTATCCGCATCGCCCGTTACTTCTTCTGCAACTTTTTCTGCATCTTTTACAATGTCAGCTACATTTGTTGCTGATGTGTTGAAGGTAAGTGACGTTACGGTCATTACAAACGCAAGCAGCATAGCCAAAAGCCGTTTTGATTGTTTTCCCATCTTTCTCCCTTCTTCCTGCACTTTCCTAATGGTTTCATTCATAACAGCCAGAATTATGTTCAGCCAGCAATAATAATCCGGTGTTATGAGATAATATAGATAAAATGTGTTCTTCCGTTCATCATTTATTCAATAAAATTTAACAAAAAAAACACATTTATCATACAGAATAAGTATAGACGAACTGCCAATGTTTGTCAATCTTTCAATTGTATATTTTCACTGAATTTACATCGCATTTACATACGAAAAGAGACACCTTTTTTCAGGTGTCTCTTTTTAAGATTATGGCAATATTACTTTATTACAAATTATGCTAATTCAGCTTTTAATGCTTCTGTTAAAGCAGGAACGATCTTATTCAGATCACCAACAATACCGTAATCAGCGATATCAAAGATTGGAGCTGTTTCGTCTTTGTTGATCGCGATAATAATGTCAGATTCTTCCATACCAGCTGCATGCTGGATAGCTCCGGAAATACCGATTGCAAAATATACATTTGGACGAACGGTTTTACCTGTCTGACCTACCTGTAAATCTTTTGGTAACCATCCATTATCAACAACTGCACGAGAGCAGGATACCACTCCGCCGATCACATCTGCCAGATCCTGTAAGATCTTAAAGTTTTCAGCAGATCCAACTCCACGTCCACCGGATACTAAAATGTTAGCGTCCATGATATCAACAACATCCGTTACTTCTTTTACAATATCAAGAATTTCTACATATTTATTGTTTGGAGTAAATCCTGGATTGTAATTGATGATTTCAGCCTTTGCACCTTCCACTTTTTCCTGTGCCTGCATAACACCAGGACGAACAGTAGCCATCTGTGGACGATGGTTTGGACAAGCGATCGTAGCGATCGTATTTCCACCGAACGCAGGACGAGTCATTAATAACTGTCCCTGACGAGGTTCTTTGTCTCCACGGGCTTTGAATTCACCGATTTCAAGTACAGTACAGTCAGCTGTTAAACCTGTTGCAACACGAGCAGATACACGTGGAGCAAGGTCACGTCCGATTGCTGTCGCACCAACTAACATAATGTCAGGTTTGTATTCGTTGATAACAGAAGCTAATGCATGTGCATATGGTTCTGTTCTGTATTCTTTTAATTCAGGATCATCAACGATGATAACTTTATCTGCACCATAAGCTGCTAATTCGTCAGCTAAAGAAGCCACTTCGTATCCGACTAATACTGCAGTTACTTCTGTATTTAAATCTTTTGCTAATTCATTTGCTTTTCCAAGTAATTCGAAAGCAATGCCGCTTAATTCGTTATCTACCTGCTGAGCAAATACGTATACGCCTTTATATTGTTCTAATCCCATTTTATTCACCACTTTCCTAGATTACGTGTTTTTCTTTCAATTTAGCCATGATGTAGTCAACAGATTCTGCCGGATCAAGATTAACAACTTCACCAGCACCTTTACGTACTTTATCAGAAGCTTTTGCAATCTGTGTTGGAGATCCAGCTAAACCGATGTTCGCATCATCAACACCAATAAGGTCTTTTCTATTCAATACTGTGATTTCTGCATCATAAGCATCGAAAATTCCACCTGGAGTCATATAACGTGGTTCATTTAATTCTGATAACGCTGTGATAACACATGGCATCTGAGCTTTTACCATATGATATCTGTCATCATACTGACGTTTAACGATTACGCTGTCGCCTTCGATCTTGATATCTTCAGCATAAGAAATAACCGGTAAATCTAAGTGTTCAGAAATCTGCGGTCCTACCTGAGCAGTATCACCGTCGATAGCCTGACGTCCTGTAATGATCAGATCATAATCTTCGATCGTTCTGATCGCACCGGCGATGGTTGTTGATGTAGCCCATGTATCAGCTCCACCTAATACTCTGTCTGTTACAAGGATTCCCTTGTCAGCACCCATAGCCATAGCCTCACGAAGAACTTCTTCTGCTTTTGGAAGACCCATAGTGATAACGATAACTTCAGCACCCATTTCATCTTTGATTCTTAATGCTGCTTCTAATCCTGCTTTGTCATCAGGATTCATGATTGTGAGCATAGCTGCTCTATCTAATGTACCATCCGGCTTAAATTTTACTCCGCCTTTTGTATCAGGTACCTGTTTTACACATACAACGATTTTCATTAGAAAGTACCTCCTTATTTAATCACATTACCAGAAATTACCATACGCTGTACTTCAGAAGTACCTTCGTAGATTTCAGTAATCTTAGCATCACGCATCATACGTTCCACATCGTATTCACGAATGTATCCGTATCCACCATGTAACTGTACACATTTTGTTGTTACTTCCATAGCAACTTCTGCAGCATATAATTTAGCCATTGCAGCTTCTACGGAGTAAACTTTCTGTGTAGCTTTTGCCATTGCAGCTTTGTATACTAATAATTTAGCAGCTTCTACTTTTGTAGCCATGTCTGCAATCTGGAACTGTGTATTCTGGAACTTGGAAATAGCACGTCCAAACTGTTTTCTTTCCTGAACGTAAGCGATTGTCTTTTCTAATGCGCCTTCTGCCAAACCAAGAGCCTGAGAAGCGATACCAATACGACCACCGTCTAATGTATGCATAGCAATTCCAAAACCTTTACCCTGCGGTCCTAATAAGTTTTCTTTTGGAATACGGCAATCTTCGAAAATCAATTCATATGTAGCAGATCCGCGGATACCCATTTTCTTTTCTTTTGTTCCGAAAGAAAAGCCCGGTGTTCCTTTTTCTACGATAAAGGAAGAGATTTCTTTCATTTTACGTCCGCGTTTTTCAACAACACCGGTAACAGCGATAATAATATAGACATCAGCATAGCTTCCGTTTGTGATGAAACATTTGGATCCGTTTAATACCCATTCGTCACCGTCTAAAACAGCTTTTGTCTGCTGTCCCTGAGCGTCTGTACCTGCACCTGGTTCTGTTAAACCGAAAGCACCGAGTTTTTTACCGGAAGCGAGATCCGGGATATATTTTTGTTTCTGTTCTTCTGTACCGTATGTAAGGATCGGATCGATACAAAGAGAAGTATGCGCAGATACAACTACGGATGTTGTTCCGCATACTTTTGCTAATTCTTCAACACACATAGCATATGTTAAAGGATCGCAGCCCTGTCCGCCATATTCTTTTGGTACAGGAATTCCCATGAAGCCTGCTTTTGCCATTTTTTTCACTGTTTCAGCAGGGAACTGTTCTAATTCATCTGTTTCCTGAGCAACTGGAGCTACTTCATTTTCAGCAAATTCTTTGAATAAAGATCTTGCCATTTCATGTTTCTTGCTTAATGTGAAATCCATTGTGTTATTCCTCCTTAATTATGAATCATTCACCTTTCAGGCCGCTGTTACTGAGCATCTACAGCAGTCTTTGTGCGGTCAGCATTATAGATGTAGAAACCTTTACCGGATTTGCATCCTAAGTTGCCACCACGAACCATTTTACGGATCAATGGACAAGCGCGGTATTTGCTGTCGCCTGTTTCTGCATAAAGAACATCCATAATAGCAAGACAGATATCAAGGCCAATGTAATCACCTAATTCTAACGGTCCCATTGGGTGGTTTGCACCGAGTTTCATAGCAGTATCAATACCTACAATATCAGAAACACCTTCCATCTTAATGAAAGCAGCTTCGTTGATCATTGGGATCAGGATACGGTTTACTACAAATCCGGCAGCTTCATTTACCTGTACAGGAGTTTTGCCGATTGCTTTAGAAATTTCGTTAATCGCATCAACTGTTTCCTGTGGAGTATTAACACCAGCGATTACTTCGATTAATTTCATACGGTCTGCAGGATTGAAGAAGTGCATTCCGATAACAGGACGTTTTACCCCTTTACCGATTTCTGTGATTGATAAAGAAGATGTATTAGAAGCAAAAATGCATTCTGGTTTGCAGATTTCATCTAATGCCTGGAATGTATCCTGTTTTACCTGCATATCTTCAAATGCTGCTTCTACGATCAGATCGCAGTCTGCACATAAATCTTCTTTTAAACCAGGTGTGATAGCTGCTAAAATAGCATCTACTTTTTCCTGAGATAATTTACCTTTCTGAACTAAGCGTGCATAACCTTTTTCGATTTTTGCTTTTCCGCCTTCAGCCCATTCCTGTTTGATATCACATAATGCAACTGTATAACCTTCAACTTGAGCAAATGCTTTTGCAATACCCTGGCCCATTGTACCTGCGCCGATAACTCCAACTTTCATGTCTTTTCCTCCTGAAAATATTATATACTTTTACACCGGAAAGACTTCATCCAGACTCAGATGAAGCCATCCGGATCACATCATAGTTTTCTTATTTGTTCTGGAATGGAACAACTTTTAATTTTTTCGATTTATCTTTCTCTAAGAAATTACCCATTCCTGCTCTCTGATCTTCTGTTTCGAAACAGTCGCCAAATAATTTTTCTTCGATCACGATCGCTTCATCCATAGAAACGTCTAAACCATCGTTGATCGCTTTCTTACAATTGCGTACTGCAATCGGAGCATTCTGTGCAATTCTTGCAGCTAATTTCTTAGCTTTCGGCATTAATTCTTCCTGTGTATAAACAGCATTTACAAGTCCGATTCTGTAAGCTTCGTCTGCTTTGATGTTAAATGCTGTATAGATCATTTCTTTTGCTTTTCCTACACCGACGATACGCGCAAGTCTCTGTGTACCACCGAATCCAGGTGTAATGCCGAGACCTACTTCCGGCTGTCCAAATACTGCATTATCAGAGCAGATTCTGATATCACAGCTCATAGAAATCTCACAGCCGCCGCCTAATGCAAATCCGTTAACTGCTGCGATCACTGGAATCGGAAGAGTTTCAATCTTACGGAACACGTCATTACCGATCTTTCCGAAAGCTTCGCCTTCTGCTTTTGTCAACGTACTCATCTCTCCGATATCTGCACCGGCTACGAAAGATTTTTCGCCGGCACCAGTTAAGATCAGTGCTCTTGTCGCATCTAAATCAACAGCATCGATCACTGCCTCTAAATCTTTTAATACTTCGCTGTTTAAAGCATTTAATGCTTTTGGACGGTTAATGGTGATGATTCCTACATAACCTTCCTGTTCATAATCAACAAATCCCATGGGTAGATTCTCCTTTCCGATATTCAAACGTTTTCACGTTCTCATCACGATGGCGGATTAGTCTCTCTCTACGATTGTAGCGCAGCCCATTCCTCCACCAATACACAATGTAGCAAGACCTCTCTTAGCATCTCTTCTCTGCATTTCATGAAGTAATGTAACTAAGATACGGCATCCGGAAGCTCCTACAGGATGTCCAAGAGCGATTGCTCCACCGTTTACATTTACTTTGCTCATATCAAACTTCAGATCTCTTGCAACTGCTAAAGACTGAGTTGCGAAAGCTTCGTTTGCTTCTACTAAATCGATATCATCGATTGTTAAGCCTGTCTTAGCAAACACTTTATTTGTAGCAGCAACTGGTCCAACACCCATGATCTCAGGAGCAACTCCGCCAAGAGCTCCTGCAACGTATGTAGCCATAGGAGTAACACCTAATTCTTTTGCTTTTTCTTCGCTCATAACAACAACTGCTGCTGCACCATCGTTGATACCGGAAGCGTTACCAGCTGTAACAACACCGCCCTGTTTTCCTGAACAGCAACGTAAGTTAGCAAGACTTTCTGCTGTTGTTCCCGGACGTGGACCTTCGTCTGTATCTACGATCACTGTCTTTTTGCGCTGTTTTACTTCAACAGGTACGATTTCTTCTGCGAATTTACCAGCTTCCTGAGCTGCAACTGCTTTCTGCTGTGAGCTTGCTGCAAATGCATCTAATGCTTCACGTTTTAATCCCCACTGTTCAGCAACGTTTTCAGCTGTGATCATCATATGGTAATTATTAAATGCATCTGTTAATGCATCATTAACCATTGTATCAACAAGTGTTCCGTTGTTCATACGGTAACCAAAACGTCCCTGCATCATAGCATATGGAGCCATGGACATATTTTCCATACCACCTGCAACAACGATGTCTGCATCTCCTGCCTGGATCATCTGAGCAGCCATATTTACACAGTTCAGACCAGAACCACATACAACATTTACGGTTACTGCAGGAACTTCAATCGGAAGACCAGCTTTGATCGATGCCTGACGAGCAACATTCTGTCCTAAACCAGCCTGGATAACGCATCCCATATATACATGATCAACCTGATCAGCCGGTACGCCTGCTCTTTTCAGAGCTTCTTTAATGACGATTGAACCTAAAACCGGAGCTGGAGTAGTACTTAATCCACCACCCATTTTTCCGATCGCTGTACGACAAGCACCTGCAATAACTACTTTCTTTGCCATAATCTGTTACCTCCATAATAAATAATAACTATAAATTCCTCGTGGCCGGGAAATATTTCCCGCCTCTTGATACGTTAATATTATCACAATCAATAGCCCTTTTCAATGATATTTTTGCATGATAAATTACTGACAAAAAAATCGCACCTTTAAAAATGGCTTAAATAAGCCATTTTTGCCCCACTTTGTTAATCTGTTGTCAATTGTATTTTTTTATGTACAAATCAAAAAAAGGGATTTTAAGCGTGATAAAAGTCACATTTTTATGATTTTTTTCTGTGAAATATGTACGTAATCTGCAAAAAATAAATCAGAAAATATCATTTTTTTACAATTTTTTTGATAATTAAATAACAATATTTATTTTAAAAAAACGGGAAGCGTATAGATATTTTCTATCTATTCTGCTCCCCGCTCTTTCAGATTTTATTATCGTTCAATAATGGAAATGGATTCGATCGCGACTGCACCGCCCCGGACTACTTCGATGCGGCTCTTGAAGTTCTCATTAAAGTAATTAATGATGTTGGCATTCTTTCCTTCAGTATGGAAGGATTCGATCAGAACCTGATCTTTGCCGTAATCGACCACACGGAAACGGAACACCGCAGCAATCTGAAAGATCTCGTTTCTTTCTTTTTCCGAAACTCCCTTGATCTTAATGAACAGCGCTTCTTTCATACGAATCGGCACTGCCGTATAATCCATAACCTTAATGACTTCGACACTCCGGTTTAATTGCTTTTTGATCTGTTCAAACGTGATATCATCGCTGATCGTGGAAATCGTCATCCTGGAAATCGACGGATCTTCCGTCGAGCCGACTGTCAGCGAATCCAGATTGTAGGACTTTCCTGAAAATAATCCTGCGATCCTTGCCAGTACACCAACACGGTTTTCTACATATAAAGATATCCATCTTTTCTTAATTTCACCCATCTGTCTATCCTCCTAACCCTGTAAGATCATGTCGTCCAGCGCCTTACCGCCCTGTACCATCGGAAGTACCAGAAGATCCGGATCGGTCATAAACTCAATGATCACAGGACATTTATCCTCTGCCATTGCCGATTCAAATGCCGGTCTGATCTCTTCTTTTTTACTTACGCGGATGCCTTTTGCACCGTAGCTTTCTGCAAGTTTTACAAAATCCGGTGTATATGGCGGACACTGATCACACGGTCCTTTGCAAGTGTATGAGCAGGATCTTCTCTTCTGCAGACAGGTACTTGCATAACGTTTACCATAGAACAATTCCTGGAACTGACGCACCATTCCCAGAGACTGGTTATTGAAAATACAAATAATGATCGGCGTCTCCTGCTGAACAGCCGTTGCCATTTCCTGAATGTTCATCTGTACGCCCCCGTCTCCGGTATAACAGATAACTTTCTGATCCCGATGGGACATTGCCGCGCCAATGGAAGCAGGAAGTCCAAAGCCCATCGTTCCAAGACCGCCGGATGTCAGAAGCTGACGTTTTGGATGCGTCATAGAGGTAAACTGGGTTGCCCACATCTGATGCTGTCCAACATCCGTTACCACGATCGCATCCGGCATCAGTTCATTTGCTGTTTCAATCACCGTCTGTGGATTTACGCCTTTTGGACTATCTTCCATGATCAATGGGTGTTCGTTTTCCCATTGCTTGATCTCTTGATAAAAAGCATCTGCACTCTTGATCCTTCCATGATTCTTCGCGATTTCTACAAGTGCTTCTAATGCAACCTTTGCATCTGCAACAACCGGAACATCAACCGTAACGTTTTTTGAAATTGCTGCAGTATCAATATCAATATGAATGATCTTCGCTTTTGGTGCAAATTTGCCCAATTTCCCTGTAATCCGATCGCTGAAACGAGTACCGATCGAGAACAATACATCGCATTCGGAAATCGCCATATTGGCCGCATATCTTCCATGCATGCCGGCATTTCCGATAAACAGAGGATGATCTGTCGGCATAACGCCCATACCCATGATCGTCGATACAACCGGTACGCCGGTCAGTTCTGCCAGCTCTCTCATTTCTTTATGCGCTTTCGCGATCTTTGTACCGCCGCCGATCAAAAAGAGCGGCCTTTCTGCTTTTTCCAAAATACCCATAGCTCGGTGAAGCTGTCCGATATGTACTTTTTTCTGTGGCTTATAACCGCGAATATTAACTTCTTTCGGATACTCCGCACTTCCGAGTTCCGCCATGATATCTTTCGGAAGATCAACAAGAACAACCCCCGGCTTTCCTGTTCTCGCAATAAAGAACGCTTCTTTTATAATCCTTCCGAGATCTTCACGATTGCGGACGGTGATTACAAATTTTGCGATATTTCTCGTACAACCCACAATATCAACTTCCTGGAACGCGTCATTACCGATCAATGGCAGATTTACCTGTCCGGTAAAACATACTAACGGCACGCTGTCATAATTTGCTGTTGCAATTCCCGTTACCAGATTAGTCGCCCCCGGTCCGCTCGTTACGAGACAGACGCCGACTTTTCCTGTGGATCGTGCATAACCATCTGCTTCATGGATCAATCCCTGTTCATGACGCGGAAGAACAATTTCGATATTATGATCCATTTGATATAATTCATCAAAAATATCGATCGCATAACCGCCGGGATAAGCAAACAGTGTATCAACGCCTTCTTCGATCAGCGCTTTCACAAATAATTGATTTCCTGATATTTTTTCCATCATCTCATCCTCCAGCTCTTTCTTTTGTTCTATTATCATTTTCAGATTCTGATTCCTCACCAGATTCTAAAATAATGTTCATCTCTTCTTGTGCTTCCTGCTTAAACTCTTCGACCATCGACGGATCGATCATCGGCAGATCGTCAATGTGTTCTACACCGAAGCACCTTAAAAATTCTTCTGTTGTCTTTAATAAGATCGGTCTTCCGACGGCATTCAGACGACCCGCTTCACAGACCAGATTATATTCGATCAGACGATTCACCGCATGATCGCACTTGACCCCTCGGATTGCTTCAATCTCCTGCTTTGTTACCGGCTGCCGGTACGCAATGATCGACAAGGTCTCCAGCATCACATCCGTGAGCCTGTATTTTTTCGGTTGTTTCACAATACGGATCAGCATATCATAATATTCCGGCTTCGTACATAACTGACAGGAATCTTCTAATTCGATCAGCCGGATTCCCCGCTCTTCTTTTTCATATTCTCTTTTCATCTCAGCAAGAAGTTCATTCAACTGCTTTTCATCCAGGTCTAGCACATTCATCAGTTGTTTTTTCTTGACTGAACCGCCCATGGAAAACAGAATTCCTTCTATCATTCCCTTTTTTCGTTCCATTGATCCCTACTCCGCATTCTTTTTCTCTATCTCAATCATAATCTCTGAACCGATATCCTCCTGGGTAACGAATACGCGTCCCATCTTCATCAATTCCAAAAGTGCCAGAAACGTAACGATCACTTCCGTCTTTGTGGTTCCTTCTTCCAACAATGCCCGAAATGTCATCTTTTTCTTCTGTTTGATCCGCTTTGTAATATGCCGGATCTTATCTTCTACTTTTACCTCATCCTGCCGGATTTCTCCAAACTGGCTTCGAACCGGATCCAGTTTGTCATTCCGCCGTTTCAGGACAAATTCAAACACTTCTTTTAACTGTTCCAGGGTAACTCCCTGCCTTTCAATGATCTGATGAGGATCGATCGGTTCCCGGTAAGAAGCGACTTCCTCCGGCAGAGTTGGATTTTTATACAAAGATCTGCCCGCTTCGATTTCCCGGTCTTTGAGTTCTCCGGATGCATATTTATAAATCTTATATTCCACGAGCCGCCCAACCAGTTCTTCTCTCGGATCTTCTTCCTCTCCTTCTTCATTTACCTCTTTCGGTAATAGCATCTGCGATTTGATCCTCAGCAGCGTTGCAGCCATAACAAGAAACTCGCTCATAATATCCATATCTGCCCTTCTCATCTCATCCAGATAATCAAAATACTGTTCTGTAATAACTGCAATCGGTATATCGTATATATCAATCTTATTTTTTTCGATCAAATGCAGCAGAAGGTCAAGTGGTCCTTCAAATGCTGTTAGCTTCACTTCGATCGCCATATGATTTACTCCATCTGTTCAATTTTTTCATCTGCTCCCTCACTGCCTTCCGATGAGGACATCCGGTATAAACGGATCACGCTTAACTCCGGCTGATTGTGTACGCGGATATGAAAGGTATGCGTACCAAGTCCCCGGCTGATGATCATCCGGGAACCGCTCTTTTCATAATATCCCGCATCGTATTCCGGAAAAATCCGAAGCTGCGGAGATATAAGTCCTCCAAAATGAGGAATCCGGATCAAGCCGCCATGGTTATGTCCGGATAACACAAGATCTGCGCCCCAATCAGCATATTCCGGAAAATATACCGGGTTATGTGCAAGAAGGATATGGAAATTTTTTGCTTTTTTCTTACCAAGCAAAAGTTCTAAATAGGAATCATCCATCGGTTCCACAACACCTCTTTGATAATAGATTCGTCCGATCTCCAGACCGGATAGATAGATGCTTGCCCCATTCCGTTCCAGCGTAATAGTTTTATTTTCCAGATACGTGATTCCCGCCTCTCTTAATCTTAACACATAATCGTCATATTGTGTGCCGTAAATATACCGATAAATCTTCATTCGAAACTCATGATTGCCGTTCGCACAGATGACCGGAAACTCTTTCGCCAGTTTTATTAAAAGGGAACTGGCAATATCCGTTGTCATGCCGGGCTTTGCAACAAACATATCACCGCCAACGAAAATATAGTCCGGGTCTTTCTCCCGGATCGCCCGTATCAGCCTTTCATTCTCTTTGCCAAAACGGGCATTGTGCAGATCAGATAAAAATACAACCTTGACACCGTTAAACTCCTCAGGAAGATTCGGCGAAAAGATATCATACGGCTCCCGTTTGATCCGGGTTCTCTCATAAGCACTGATTCCGAATATAAAAACAGGGACCATGCATGAACTTCCAATTAGTTTTGTTAGAAATTTCATAAATGGCCCCTCCTGTTCTGAAATAAATAGTGTGTACTATCATTGTACTAGATATAGAACAAAAAAACAAGTATCGTCCGAACTTTGTCAATCCTATCCTTTTTCTACTGTCCTGAATGAAAATAATATCCTATTACTCGTTCTATGCTTTTTTTCAAGGTCATTTTTTTGACTGCCTCCGTTGTAACCAGTTTTACTTTTCCAATATAATCCCCATTCAGATAATAGGTGACCCATCCTGCATCCGCACCCTTTTTCAGCGGTGCACGCAGATGTTTGCTTCTTTGAATGTTATATGTGATCTTATCAGGATCCTCCTGAGAAGTCAGGACCATCCGAAATTGTTTCTTAACTTTAATCTCTACAGTATCCTTTTCCCCTCCGGTCACTTCTACCGGTTTCAACTCTTTTGTCAGATCCGGCGCCTCATACATCCTGCAATTGGCAAAACCATAATCCAACAGGGCTGAAGCATCGACGATCCGGTCTTTCGAACTGTTTGCTGCCATGACAACAGCGATCAATGACATACCGTTTCGTTCTGCCGTTGCACTGACACAAAATTTTGCTTTGCTGGTACTACCCGTTTTTAAACCGGTACATCCCTGATACTGTTTGATCAATTTATTCGTGTTGCTGAGCGTAAACGCGGACTCCCCTTTTTTCGTTTTATGCGTAAACTCATCCATCCAGATTCCAGAATACTCCAGCACTTTCGGATGTTTGTTGATCAACTCTCTGGACATTAGCGCAATGTCTTTTGCTGACGTCACATGTCCGTCAGTATCCAGCCCACAGCAGTTTTTAAAAACGGTCTGTTCCATTTTGAGTTCCTTCGCTTTTTGATTCATTTGTTTTACAAATGCATCTTCGCTCCCTGCTATATATTCTGCCATTGCAACCGATGCATCATTGCCGCTTGCGATTACGATTGATTTAATCAGCACCTCTACGCTTTGCACTTCAGAAGCCTCAAGAAATACCTGCGAACCACCCATGGAAGCCGCATGCTCGCTAACCGTTACCTCATCATCAAGATGGATTTTTCCGGCATCCAGCGCTTCAAAGATCAGCAGCAACGTCATAACTTTTGTAACACTCGCTGGCGGAAGCGCCTCTTCACTGTTTTTTTCATAAAGGATCTTTCCCGTTGATGCCTCCATAACAAGTGCTGCTTTTGCCGTAAGCTCCAAATCTGTTTGAGCACCCTCCGCTTGCGTACTTTGCGATGTCTCTGTATTGGCACAGACAGAATTGCCGGTTGTAAAAATAAATAGAAAACAAAAGATAATAATTGCGATTTTTTTCATAGACCGCTCCTGACAAAATAATTATTATATTTTACGAACGGATGGAACTGATTATTCACACTCACTGATATCTTTTACCTCTGTTTGGCTGTAATAGAATTTCAAAATATCCGTATAAGTTTTTCCATCCTGTGCCTGTTCTTTTGCCCCATTTTGAGACATTCCGACACCATGCCCATATCCGCCTCCGTTGATGATAAGCTTTTTTCCTTTTTTCTCTATGTAAAAACAGCCGCTTGGAAGAATTGAGGCGCTTCCTTTCGATCCATCCGCCCTCGAGATGGAGCACCCTTCTGGAGAAAGATAGCTTCGGATCCGATACTCTCCCTGGATGACGCGAACGCCGCCGGATCCCGTAATCCGCAGTTCTTTGGCAACTCCGCTTTTGCCTCTCTTTGTCACTTTGACATCCCGGATTGAGCCGACCGTTGTCTTTGACAGATTGGATACCGGTATAGTAACTTCCCATCGATACCATGGAAAATTGCTGTCATATGTTATTTCATCATTAGAATTTAAAAATTTTTTGACATCTTCTTCCGCGGACAGATCCAATGCTTCTCCGCTGTCATTTTGAATTTTTCCGGTCAGATATACCGGACTATCCCCTTTCTGAATCCAGACATCATGGCTGTCAGCTGTATGCCCCCATGAGGTCGAGAAAAAATACGTAGAAATAATCTCATTTTTATAGGTAAGCACTTCGCCTGCTGTATCTAATACCGCCTGTATACTTTCTTCACACTCCCTGGTATTGTTATAGACCTGGCTGGAAACACTGTCATCAACATCCGCTCCATATTGCCGAAACTTCTGGCCTGCTTTTTGTTTTACCGCAAAACTTCTGGCACAGACTGCCTGTACTTTCAATGCTTCACTGCCGTAAGAGACCGGCATTTCACTCGGAATAACCGCATAAAGGTATTCTTCTAACAAAAGCTGATTAATGATCGTAAGTGCACTGCTGCCATAATGAACTTTCAAAATCCCCCGATAAGAAGGGATTCCATATGCCCGTCGGATCGATGAAATCTCCAGTTGCCCTGTTCCGGAAAACACAACGGTTTGTCCTTTCTTTTTCTGATCATACTTTAATGTAGTCGTCTCTCCGGCTTTCTTTTTTTCCGTCTTTGAGTCTGTTTTTACATAATACTCCTGCTTTGACGTGATCGTTACCGTTTTATGATCATATTTACCAAGCGTGCTATTACTGATCAATACGCGGATCATGGAATCATCAATCACCGTTTCCTCCTGTGACCGCTCTTCTGTTATTTGTTCTGTTGTTTTTTCTGTTTCTTCATCTGCACCGGATACCTCCCGCTCACCAGAAAGCATCCACAGATATGGTCCGGAAACAATGCCTATACTCATACATAACAATAATAGAACAATTATGATTTTCTCTCCCATGCTTTCCTCCCGTACATTTTATGAACGTGAGGACATAAATATGTTCCTATGACCGATATTCTCATTAATGTTTTGCGCGTTCCGCATCTCTCCAGTTATCTTGATACCCCGACAGCAGATCTACAAATCGCTTTGCAGTCAGATGTGTCCTTCCATCATGACGCTGACCCTGTCCCCGAGTTCCCGACACATCTGTGCAAACATCCGCATATAATGTCATTTCACAGTTGCTGAAACAAAATGGTTCTCCTGTTTTTCGTATCCAAAACGCAAAAAAGATTGGCAGGGCTATGGAACATACCATTTCAAAGCTTTATTACGAACAGGAGGTTGGTGATGCAGAACTTTCCTGTCTTGCCTACCAGTGTCTCTGCATCCTGCAGGCAGAAGATGATATCTTTACTAAAGAAACCGGCATATCCCCGATCGAATATGCCGCACAGACAAAAATCAATTATGCAAAATCCATTTTAAAAACAACAAAAACTTCCAAATAAAATAAAAACTTCCCAAAATGCCGGACCCGCTATTTTGACGCCTAGCCAAAGCCAGGTGGGTTATCGCATCTGGCTTCCTGCCTTCCACTGCAAACGGAGGCCTGACAATCCACCAGAGATATAGAAATCCCATGATACGTAAATGTAGGTTCAAAATTCGCGGGCTATCGAACACCCCAGGAAGTTTTTCACTTTACTATGTTAACTATATTATACTAGAAGGATATGCAACTTGCAAGCTATTCATACTTACTAATATTATCCTTTAAATCTTTTCGAATGTATCGCAGCGTATACGACTCTCCTTTTACTGCATACATCTTCATAAGACGTTCCAGATAGCGTCTGGATTCGTCATGCAAAAGATATCTTCCGATCCCGTGCTTATAATAATCATACACGCTTGCCGTCGTAAATTTGTCTCCATTATAGACTTTACCGGCACATACACGGTCAATAAACATTTCGACCATGTATTTTTTCGGAATTTTCGAGCCTACCAGATGCGTTTCTTTCCGGTCTACGGAATAATCCAGCCAATACTCGAAATGATGACGGTTACGGCCTTTATGATGAAGCCATGCCGCAGAATATCCTTTTTCTTTCCTCTCAATATTGTTGGGACTTCCCTTTCCATTGGCATAATACCGCACGCCAACTAAAAATTCTATCGGCATATATTTGGACATATCATGCAAAAGTCCCTGTTTATACAGACCGACACGAAAACACATCTTCGCCACCATATATTTATGACAGGTGATCGTCTTCAAATGTCCGATCAAATTTTCCATCTTCATAATCATTCTCCTTGCATCTTATGCATTTTTTCTGTTTTTTATTCTATCACTTTCATACGGCAGATGCAAGAACCGGAAAATCAGGCAAAAAATCCTGTACAGGAGCGCACAATTCACGGCTTTCCTGTACAGGATTTGTTTTTTGTTTTACTGCAGGTTCGTATATCCCATCAGATCCATATCGATCTCTTTTGCACAATCACGTCCTTCCCGGAGCCCCCAGACAACGAGTGACTGCCCTCTGTGCATATCCCCTGCTGTATAAACTTTATCAATATTCGTCTTATATTTACCTTCTTCGGTTTTTACATTCGTACGAGGATTTAAAGCAACTTTAAAATCTTTCGTCACATAATCCTGGCTTCCCAGGAAACCTGCCGCGATCAGAACAAGATCACAATCAACAACATATTCGCTTCCCGGAACATTGACCATCATCATGCGGCCTGTTTTTTCATCTTTTTTACTTTCCAGTTTTACGAGAACTGCCTGTTTTAAATTGCCTTTGTCATCTTTAATGAATTCTTTTACTGTCGTTGTATAAACACGCGGATCCTTGCCGAAGACAGCGATTGCTTCTTCCTGACCGTAGTCTGTCTTTAAGACTTTCGGCCACTGAGGCCACGGATTCGATTCCGCACGTTCTGCCGGAGGTTCCGGCATCATTTCAAGCTGCATAACGCTCTTAGCACCGTGGCGGATGGAAGTTCCAAGACAGTCATTTCCGGTATCTCCGCCACCGATAATAATGACATTTTTTCCTTTTGCCGAAATATTTTTTCCATCCGTTAAATCAGAATCTAACAGGCTCTTTGTATTTGCACGTAAGAAATCAACGGCGAAATAAATGCCTTTTGCATCTCTTCCCGGAACTTTGATATCACGCGGATTAGAAGCACCGCAGCAAAGAACAACGGCATCATAATCTTTGATCAGCTGTTTTGCTTTAATATCAACGCCGACGTTGCAATTCGTTTTAAATACAACACCTTCTTCTTCCATGATCTTAATCCGGCGTTCAATAAAACGCTTTTCCAGTTTCATATTCGGAATACCATACATCAGCAGGCCGCCGATACGGTCAAATCTTTCGAAAACTGTTACACTGTGTCCGCGTTTATTTAAGAAATAAGCAGTCGATAATCCGGCAGGACCGGAACCAACGACAGCGACTTTCATACCGGTACGCACTTTTGGAGGATTCGCTTTTGCCAGTCCTGTCTCATAGGCGCGCTCAATGATCGCAAGTTCATTTTCTTTGGATGCAACCGGGTCACCATTCAAATTACAGGTGCAGGCCGCCATACACAGTCCCGGACAGACTCTTCCGGTAAATTCCGGAAATGGATTCGTCTTTTTCAGACGATAATAAGCCTGTTCCCAGTTTCCACGGTATACAAGGTCGTTCCATTCCGGAACGAGATTATTCAACGGACATCCCGATGCCATGCCGGCGATCATCATGCCGGCCTGACAGAACGGAACACCGCATTCCATACATCTTGCTCCTTGTTTTCTTTGTTCCTTTTCCGTAAGAGGAGTATGGAATTCATTGAAGTTTTTTATACGTTCTAATGGTTCAATTGCTTCTGCTAATTTCTGTTCATAATCTAAAAATCCAGTTGGTTTTCCCATTTCATTCTCCTCCTCTTAATGATTCTTATTCATATAGAACGCTTCAATCTGAGCCTGTTCGCTGTTAAGCCCGCGTTCTTCCATCTGAACGATCGCGTTCATCATGCGCTTATAATCATATGGCATAACTTTCTTGAATTTCGGTAAATATTCCTCAATGTTATCAAGAATCATTTTTCCTTTTTCAGAGTTTGTATATTTCACATGATCTTTGATCATATTGATCAATTCGATAACGTCGTATTTATTTGACAGAGGTTCAATTCCAACTAATGCTTTATTTACCCGTTTGTACAATCTGTTATGTTCATCCAAAACATATGCGATACCACCGCTCATACCGGCTGCAAAGTTTTTACCGGTTTCTCCGAGGATAACGGCACGGCCTCCGGTCATATATTCACATCCATGGTCGCCGACCCCTTCTACAACTGCGGTACATCCGGAGTTTCTTACACAGAAACGTTCTCCTGCAACACCGCTGATATAAGCAGAACCGCTTGTTGCCCCGTATAAAGCGACATTACCGATGATAATATTTTCATCCGCTTTGAATGTCGAGCCCTTTGGAGGATAAACGATCAATTTACCACCGGAAAGGCCTTTTCCAAAGTAGTCGTTGCTGTCTCCTTCTAATTCAAGCGTCAATCCTTTTGGAATAAAAGCGCCGAAGGACTGTCCGCCGGCTCCGTTACAGATAACGGTATACGTATCATCTTCCAGTGTATTGCCGTATCGTTTTGTGATTTCAGAACCGAAGATCGTTCCAAATGTACGGTCAATATTCGTAACATCTACGGAAATGCTGCGTTTCTGTCCTGTTTCCAGAGCAGTTTTAAATTGTTTTAGTAAAATAGTTTCATCTTTTGTTGTTTCTAATTTAAAATCATATAAATTCTTCTTATTATATTGAATCTTTTCTCTCTTGCTGTCGAAAGGATTGTCTAAAATATTGGATAGATCCACATTTCTCTTCTTTGCAAGTTCATTTGGTTCCAGGAAATCGGAACGTCCGACTAATTCATCTACCGTTCTGACTCCTAATTTTGCCATATACTCTCTTAACTCCTGAGCAATAAATCTCATAAAGTTTTCTACATATTCCGGTTTACCCGTAAATCGTTTCCGCAATTCCGGATTTTGTGTTGCCACACCGACCGGACAGGTATCCAGGTTACATACTCTCATCATGACACATCCGAGTGTTACAAGCGGAGCAGTAGCAAAGCCGAATTCTTCCGCACCGAGCATTGCTGCGATCGCAACGTCACGGCCGCTCATCAGTTTACCATCTGTTTCAATGACTACCTTATTACGAAGGTCATTTCTGATCAGCGTCTGGTGTGTTTCTGCCAGACCTAATTCCCATGGAAGACCTGCATTATGGATGGAGCTGATCGGAGCTGCTCCTGTACCTCCATCATAGCCGGAGATCAGGATGACTTGCGCACCTGCTTTTGCTACGCCGGCAGCGACTGTACCGACACCGGCTTCGGATACTAATTTTACCGAAATTCTTGCATCTGTATTGGCATTTTTGCAGTCATAGATCAGCTGTGCCAAGTCTTCGATTGAATAAATATCATGATGCGGTGGAGGTGAGATCAAAGATACCCCCGGAGTAGAATGCCTTGTTTTTGCAATCCAAGGATATACTTTTCCTCCAGGTAAGTGTCCGCCTTCACCTGGTTTTGCACCCTGTGCCATCTTAATCTGGATTTCCTGTGCACTGACAAGATATTCGCTTGTTACGCCGAATCGTCCGGAAGCAACCTGTTTGATCGCAGAACATTTATTGAGTCCATCGGAGCCGACTTTTAATCGTTCCGGACGCTCTCCGCCTTCGCCGGAGTTTGATTTACCGCCAAGACGGTTCATTGCGATTGCAAGCGCTTCGTGAGCTTCTCCGGAAATGGAACCGTAGGACATTGCCCCCGTCTTAAAACGTTTCACGATAGAATCTACACTTTCTACCTGGGCAAGCGGAATTCCTTTTTTCGGATATTTAAACTGCATCATTCCACGGATATTACCCGGTTCTAACTCCTGATCGATCATATGGGTATATTCTTTAAACAACTCATAATTTCCGGTGCGTGTTGCAAGCTGCAGCGTATGGATCGTTTTCGGATTATACAGATGCTGTTCTTTTCCGCTTCTGGATTTATGATCGCCGCTGCTATCCAGATCGAGGTCATTTTCCAGTCCGAGCGGATCAAATGCTGCTGTATGATTTGCCAACACATCATCATAAATATCATCTAAAGTAATGCCTTCGATACGGCTTACTGTATTTGTAAAATATTTGTCGATCACTTCTTTACTAATACCGATCGCCTCAAAGATCTGAGATCCCTGATAAGACTGGATCGTAGAAATACCCATTTTCGAAGCAATTTTTACGATACCCTGTAAAACTGCATTGTTATAATCATCTACTGCTGCATAATAATCTTTTTCTAACAGATCGCTGTCGATCAGATCCTGGATTGTAAGCTGTGCCAGATATGGATTAATTGCAACAGCACCATATCCGAGCAGTGTCGCAAAGTGATGTACTTCTCTTGGCTGTCCGGATTCCAGAATGATCGCCATGGATGTGGATTTCTTTGTCCGGATCAGATACTGGTGCAGCGCAGACACCGCTAACAGCGCCGGAATCGCTACATGATATTCGTCAACTTCACGGTCGGTTAAAATAACAATATTAGCGCCTTCTCTGTAGGCACGATCCGCTTCAATGAACAGATGGTCAATCGCTTTTTCCATGGATGTATTCTTATAAAAAGTAATCGGAATTTCTGCAACCTTAAATCCATGTCCACTTAAATTTTTGATCTTCAGCATATCCGTGTTCGTCAAAATCGGATTACGAACTTTTAATACATTACAGTTAGATGGTACTTCCTCTAAAATATTACCGCCCTTTCCGATATAAACCGTCGTAGATGTTACGATTTTTTCACGCTGTGCGTCAATCGGCGGATTTGTTACCTGTGCAAACAGCTGTTTGAAATAATTAAACAATGGCTGTCTGACTTCGGAAAATACTGCCAGAGGGACATCGGTTCCCATCGCTCCGATCGGCTCACTTCCTTTTTCTGCCATCGAAAGAATGGAATTTTTAACATCTTCATACGAATATCCAAACGATTTTAACAGTTTCTTTCTATGTTCTAAAGAATATGTTTCTACCTTTTTATTTGGAATTTTCAGGTCGTGTAATTCAACGATCTGATCATTCAGCCATTCACCATATGGCTGACGGTTTGCATATTCTTCTTTCAATGTTGAATCATCAATCATTTCTCCTTTTACCGTATCGATCAATAACATACGGCCAGGGCGAAGACGATCTTTAATCTTAACATTTGTCGGATCGATATCCAATACACCGATTTCGGAAGATAAGATGAGCTGATCATCTTTTGTTACATAATATCTGGATGGACGAAGTCCGTTACGGTCAAGAACTGCTCCAACGATATCACCATCGGTGAATATGATAGAAGCCGGTCCATCCCAAGGTTCCATCATCGTTGCATAATATTGATAAAAATCTCTCTTTTCCTGGGACATCGTATTGTTGTTTTCCCAAGGTTCCGGAATCGTGATCATTACGGCAAGAGGAAGATCCATGCCGCTCATGACCATGTATTCTAATGTATTATCTAAGCGTGCTGAATCGGAACCGTTCGCATCGACAACCGGCGTAATCTTGGACATTTGTCCTTTTAATTCTTCTGATTCCAGAATTTCTTCACGAGCATGCATCTTATCAGCGTTTCCACGGATCGTATTGATCTCGCCATTATGAACAATAAAACGATATGGATGTGCCTTCTCCCAGCTTGGTGTTGTATTAGTAGAGAAACGGGAATGAACTAACGCGATCGCTGATTCGTAATCTTCGTCGTGCAGATCCTTAAAAAACTGGCGGAGCTGACCAACTAAGAACATTCCTTTATATACGATCGTTCTGCTTGAGCAGGATACAACATATACTTCTCCGTTATTACTCTGTTCAAACACTTTTCTTACAATATATAATTTACGGTCAAAATCAAGACCCGCTTTGACATCTGTCGGTTTTGCCACAAATCCCTGTTTGATATTTGGCATGCAATCCAACGCTCTTTTTCCTAAAATATCCGGATTCGTCGGGACGTCTCTCCATCCGAGGAATTTCATTCCTTCTTTCTTGACGATTACCTCAAACATCTTCATCGCCTGTTTGGCTTTTCTGTCATCCTGTGGGAAGAAAAACATACCAATTCCGTATTCTCTTTCTCCTCCAATCGGAATACCTGCTTCTGCACACGCTTTCTTAAAAAAGTTATGTGAAATCTGAAGCATAATGCCGACACCGTCTCCGGTTTCTCCGGCAGCATCTTTTCCTGCTCTGTGTTCCAGTGTCTCAACGATTTTCAGTGCATTCTGAACAGTCGCATGACTTTTTCTTCCTTTAATGTCAACGCATGCACCAATACCACAGTTATCATGTTCGAAACTCGGATCATATAAACCGGTCTTTTGATCTTTCTGACTCATAACGTTAACTCCTTTCCCGTTTGCAACTGCAAAATTGGTTATTTTTGCAGATTAAAATTCATTTTTCTTCAATTTCAAAGTTTTTCCTCGTTAATTTTTTCCTTTTTTGAAACTTTGAGTATTTTTTCCTTCATTTGTGATTTCGAAAGTAATGATACTACTTTTTCATCTGTTTGTAAACCATTTTTTTTGCATTATTGTCTGATAATTTGAATACTTTATTTTATTAAATATTCTATCTGAAAATTTAAGTTTCAAAATAAAAAAATACGCAAGTTGTATCGTTTTTTCTCTACAACTTGCGCACTTTATAAAATTAGTTTTTTAAATTATTCCATTATTTTTTTCCGCCAGATACAGATCGTATCCTCTTTTTCGAAGTTTGCAGGATGGGCAGTCCCCGCATCCGTCACCAATGACGCCGTTATAGCAAGTCAGGGTCTCATTTTTAATAATATCGACCACACCAAGACGGTCCGCCATTTGCCATGTCTCTTTTTTATCAATCCACATCAGCGGTGTCATGATCTCAAATTCATAATCCATAGCCAGTGTCAAGGTCGCGTTCAGTGATTTAATAAAAACATCCCTGCAGTCCGGATATCCGCTAAAGTCACTTTGAGATACACCGGTCACCAGAACATGAATCTCTCTTTGCTTTGCAAAAACTGCGGCAAATGTCAAAAAGATCATATTTCTTCCATCCACAAATGTATTCGGCGTTCCTTCTTCCGGAGCATCGTGATCAACTTCCACGTTCATCCTTGTCAAAGAATTTGGTGCAAGTTGTCCAAGAAGGCTCATATCGAGAATATGATGTTCGATCCCATATTTTTCTGTGATTGCTTTTGCACACTCCAATTCCTTTACATGACGCTGACCGTAGTCAAAGGAAATGGCGATCACTTCTTCAAACTTCTGTTTTGCCCAGAATAGACATGTAGTGCTGTCCTGCCCGCCGCTAAATACAACAACCGCTTTTCTATGTTTCATACTATCTCTCCTACTTTCTCAGCATAAATAATAATTTGTTCTGTAATACCGGATCCGTATCAAATCTGCCGCGAAACGTCGTCGTAATCGTTTTAGCGTCATTTTTTTTGATTCCACGCGCCGTCATACAACTGTGGCACCCTTCAATCACAACTGCAACATCTTCCGATCCGG
Organism: Candidatus Fimousia stercorigallinarum; assembly: GCA_018715775.1. Taxonomy (GTDB): domain Bacteria; phylum Bacillota; class Clostridia; order Lachnospirales; family Lachnospiraceae; genus Fimousia; species Fimousia stercorigallinarum. Next base: position 26,370 of record DVKZ01000101.1, read on the forward strand.
TCACTTTACTGATGATCTGCGCAATATCACTTCCGATCCGCTCCTGCAGCTGCAGACGTTTTCCTGCCATCTCAGCGATCCGGGCAATCTTGCTCAGCCCGATCACACGATCCGTCGGGGTATAGGCAACCGACACTTTCATATCGTACATCAAAGCCATATGATGTTCACAATAACTGAAAATATCGATATCTTTTACAAGAACAATGTCATTTTTCCCTTTCTGGGTATCTTCTTCGAAAAATGTCTTCCCAAACATTTCCGCGATCTCATCGTTTGTATAGTTCATGCCCTCAAAGACTTCTTCATACATCCTGGCAACGCGATCCGGAGTCTCCTTCAACCCTTCCCGGTCCGGATCATCTCCGAGAGCAATTAAAATTCCTCGTACATGCTCTTTGATTGCTTCCTTGTCAATTGCCATCTCCTACACTCCTTTCAATTCAGGATCCCATATCACTTTATGCATTTGGATCTGAAGATTTACGCCATTTAACTGATGTTCTTTCATAAATGTGACCATCTCTGCCGGTTCGATTTTTCCAAATACCGGACTCAGATAGCAGCTGCATTTTGAGATCAGCTCATACTGCTCCATGACTTCTTTTGCACGAAGCAGATCCTTATGACTGCCACATACAAATTTAACCGTATCCTGCGGTCTGACATATTCAAAATTTGAGAGTAGCATTGCTGCTTCCATTCCGCTTTCCGGCAGTTTATAATCCACCGTCATCGATACCCTGTCTCCCATTGCAAAATACGGAGTAATATCAACGCTTCCGTTTGTTTCAATTTCAATGCACAATTTTTCATCCTTTACAAGATATTCGATCAGTTCATAAAGATCTGCCTGCAGCAATGGTTCTCCCCCTGTCAGCGTCACGTTTACCACCCCAAAACTTCGGATCCTCTCATATATTTCTTCTTTCGTCATCCATTCGAAAACCGTATCCGGCTGGTTTGCCCAGAGCGTATCACAATAACTGCAGTTTAAATTACAGCCTGCAAACCGGATAAAAGCAGCAAGCTGCCCGGCTTTTTTCCCTTCCCCATTAATACTTAAAAAACTCTCTACTACTCGATATCGACTCATTTATATCCCCCGGTATGAAGCGCAGTTATTCGGTGTCTCATAAACCATCGTTTCCACCACATGATACCCCTTTGCAGTCATCAGATCATAAAAATATTTTGCAAAGTTTTCAGCAGTCGGACGGATTGGCAGCGATACGATCGCAAATCCCTCTTCTTCCAGAACTTCCAGCGTCTTCGGACGAAGGCTGCCTGTTTCGATGATCAGCTTATGATCCAACCTGTCTGCCATTTCTTTCAGATCGGACTTTAGCTTTGAAAAATCAACAACCATCCCCCTGATATTTCCTTCCTGCTCCAGTGTCTCACTGCCGACATTTACGACTACTTTCCACCTGTGCCCGTGTATATTGCTGCATTTTCCATCATACCCCTTCAGAAAATGCGCAGAATCAAAATCATATTCTGTTTTTAATATATACATTCGTTCTTCTCCTTATCGTAAAAATAGGACAGGCAATAACCGCCTGTCCCATAAGAAATTTTATCTGTTAAATCTATGAATGGTCCTAGTTTTATTTAGAGACAGGATGGTACAAGCGAACTGTCTTATTCATTTTTTAACTTAACTAGCATACCATCTTACAGACACCTAGTCAACCCTCGATAGAATCCCCTTCATAAATTTTTTCGTATTAATCTTGCCGGAATATGCATGCGGATCTTTGATATGCTGCATTTCCTGACGAACCTGCTTAAAATCGAATAATACATTGGCATATTTTGTAAAAATCGGATCATAATAATCTTCACATCCGATCTCCGCAATGTTACCAAGCGCTTTCTGAATCGTACGGCGGATCCTCTGTTCCATATTTTTCTGTACGATTGCCCGATTCTCATCTCCGTAGAGCTTAATACAGACCTCTCGATAAATATCTTTTAAATGATAAATACTTTTTTCATCAAGCTTTTGAATACGGTAGATGCATTTTAATACTTCCAGTATCTCTTCTGTTCCCGAAAATCCGACAATCCCGAGTTCCGTAAAGATCTCATACAGGCGTTCTTCAATTCCCTGATGAACGATATGGACATTCTCCAGATTCTGATCTGTCCTGGATAAAATTCCTTTGATCTGCGCGATTGAATGCTCCAATTCAATCATTCTCTTTGCATGATTTATAACATGGATGAACTCTTCCCGGTTCACCGGTTTCAAAAGATAAAAGAAAATTCCTTTTTCGTATGCGCATGAAATAATATCCGGATCGTTTACCGCAGAAACTACCAGGATTTTTCCATCATATCCTCGATTTTGTACTTCCCGGATAATATCCAGACCACCTTGTTCTGACAGCATCAGATCGATCAAAAGGATTTCCGGACGATACATCATAATTTCATCTACCGCACGCTCTCCGCTTTCTAATTGCGCCGTCACATTCGCCAGATGATTCTGCCTCATCAATAAACTTAACTCTATTTGATCACCTTTATCATCATCAATAATCATACAGTTCATCATTTTTCTCCCATACTATTCATTTATCCAGTTATCAATTAGATTCTACATATAAATTTCTCTTTTTGTCAATATGCGATAATGGATTTAAAAAGAAATCCTGATTCAAAAAAGACTCCGCGGATCATCAAAAAATCTTTGGAGTCTTTCTGAATTATGATGTTTATACATTATTTTCTTGTAATGTATTTAAATATTGCAGATGAATTTTGTTTTTTGCAGCTTCCGCTATATGAAGGCTGTTATTCCCAATACGTTCCATATTGGTAAAGACATTGGAAAATGATGTTGTTAATTCTAGTCTGCATTGACCGAGTTTCATGCGTTCTTTATGGTTATTACGGGCAATCTGTTTCATTTCATGAATATCTTTTATTTTCTGGCGGATCCGTTCAGAATCCACTTCAGAACCACGCAAGAATGCTTCGCTGCAGATCGAATATAACTCGATCACGTTGTCCATATTCTGATCAATCTCCTTCGCTGCCTGCTTGGAAAAATGCAGTCCTTTTTCTCCTTTTTCTACAATATCCAAAATCTCCTGCATTCTCTGGGAAACCCTGACCATATCTTCCAGCACATACATCACGTCTGTCGCATAAGACGCCTGTTCTTCTGTCAGCGTGCCCTCGGAGAACAACAAAACCATATAGGAATTGATCGCATCCTGCAGTTCTTTAATCGACTCTACCATCTGTCTTGCCTGTTCGATCAACTGAGAATCATTTCTGATGATCGCTTTCTTTCCTTTTTCCAAAACCTCAAGGATCAGATGGTTGCAGTGTTCTACTTCTTTTGATACGAGATCCAGTGCAACAACTGCCTGATGGATCATACCTCGATCCAGATACATCGGCTGCATCTTATCTACATTTTCATTTTTCTTGTCCGGGATAATAAAACATACGATTTTTACAAGTACCCAGATAAACGGAATCCAGAGAATCGTATTTAGCACATTAAAAGCAGTATGCGCATTGGCAATCTGTCTCGATATGACTTCAATTTCCGGTCCTTTTGGAGAGATAAACTCTACAAATCTTGCAAACGCCGGAATAAACCAGATAAAGATCAGCGTTCCACAGATATTAAATACGCTATGCGCGATTGCCGCACGTTTTGCATTTTTGGACTGTCCGATACTTGCGAGTATCGCTGTGATCGTTGTTCCGATGTTATCACCGAATAAGATCGGGATCGCGCCAGTCAGTCCGATCACACTATGTATTCCGTCAGGACCGGCCTGGGAAGCAAAATTCTGTAATACTGCTATCGTCGCGCTGCTGGACTGTACAACTAATGTCATACAAGTGCCGAGCAATACACCGAGAGCCGGTATATCCCTTACTTTACTCATTAAATTCGTAAATACAGAGCTTGTTGCTAACGGTTCCATGACAGACCCCATCGTTTCAATACCAACAAATAAAATTCCAAACCCCAAAATCGTAATACCGATATTTTTTACTTTTTCATTTTTGCTGACAAAATTAATGATAAAACCAATAAATATAATCGGCCAGATATAATCACTGATCTTAAAAGCAAGCAGCTGCGCTGTCATCGTTGTCCCGATGTTCGCACCGAGTATAACGGAAATCCCCTGTGGAAGGGTCATCAGGTTCGCACTGATAAATCCGATCACCATAACCGTTGTTGCACTGCTGCTCTGGATCACCGCTGTTGTGATCGCTCCTGCAAATACCCCGAAAACAGCATTTTGTGTTAAAAATCCGAGAATACTCTTCATCCTTTCCCCTGCTGCCTTTTGCAGTCCATCGCTCATCATGTTCATTCCAAAAAGGAACATTGCAAGGCCCCCCAACAGACCAAAAGCGGTGTTCAATGTTTCATTCATAGTTTTTCCTCCATTTTTCTTTTTGTAAAAAAATTTTATCTTAAAATAATTATTTCATTATTATTTTAAATAAAATTTACAATATGATTATATTTTTTTACAATAATGCCCTTCTGTTTAGTATAACAAGGATATATACCACCAACTATCATAAATATGTAAAGTTATGTAAAATTTTTTTTACAAAACTTTTGTTTCTATTGTCGATGAACTATAATAGAATGAAAAAAAACCTATTTTTAACAAAGAATGAAAGGAGCAGCCTATGCAACTACATCAGCTGGATAAACGCATTCGAAAAATGCTGGAATACTTAAAGAAAATGTCTGTGATACGATCTGTTCCGATCAGTCCGATCCAAATCTCCCGTCGTGGACAAGACGACTGGCGTAATTTTACAAATGGATCATGCTGGGGAAACAGTGAAGAGGAATGGTTCGATTTTCGTTTTTCCCTTTCCATTCCCCATAATTTTACGGGCCAGCCTGTGCTTCATATCTTAACCGGACGGGAAGGAGAATGGGAAGCTTTAAATCCTCAGATTGTTGTCTGGATAAATGAGCAGATTTGCCAGGCATTTGATACAAGACATCATTCCCTTGTCCTATCACAAACACCGGAACATGGACGAACATATCGGATTTATTTTCAGGCCTATGTTCCAAAACTGGAGCCTCTTCAGAATCCGGCACGTATGCTGATTGAACTGCGTGATATCAATACCGATGTTATCGGCCTGTATTATGATCTGAAAACCCCTTGGGAAGCCTGCCTTCTCATGCCAGAAGGAGACCGCGACAGAGAATGTACCCTGGAAATCCTTTCTCAGACTCTGAATCTTCTTGATCTTCGGGAGCCGCATTCTGAGGAATTCAGGAAATCTATCCTCCAGGCACGTTCCTTTTTACAAGCTGAATTTTATGAAAAACGAAAAGAATTTCCGACATATGCCGTTGCAGACTGTATTGGGCATACACACATCGACTGTGCATGGCTCTGGGATCTTGAACAAACCAGACATAAAGCTGTCCGCTCCTTTTCAACGATGCTCCGGCTAATGGAAGAATATCCGGAATTTAAATTTATGAGCAGTCAGCCCCTTCTTTACCAGATGGTAAAAGAAGACCAGCCAGAACTGTTCGAACGTATCAAACTGGCGGTCACAAAAGGTCAATGGCAGCCAGAAGGCGGTATGTGGGTGGAAGCGGACTGCAATCTTCCTTCCGGAGAATCGTTTGTCCGCCAGTTTCTTCATGGACAGGAATTTTTCCAGCGGGAATTCGGCCAGCGCAGTCGGATTTTATGGCTTCCGGATGTTTTCGGTTATTCTGCTGCTATGCCGCAGATCATGAAAAAATCCGGAATTGACTACTTTTATACATCAAAATTGAGCTGGAGTGAATTTAACTTGTATCCATATGATACTTTTTTATGGAAAGGAATTGACGGAAGTGAAGTCTTGACTCATTTTACGCCTTCCCGGGATTTAAAAGAAGAGGAGCCGGATCTGGATCACTTTACGACATATAACGCGATGCTGAATCCGAGTCAGATCCAGGGCGGATGGAACCGTTTCCAACAAAAAGGCGTAGACAATCATTTTCTTGTTTCTTATGGATATGGAGACGGAGGCGGCGGGACAACCCGCTGGATGATGGAAAACGCACGCCGCATGTCCGTTCCGCTTCCGGGAACACCGGTTGTCAGACAGACATTTCCTCGCACCTTCTTTGAAGAATTAGAGCAACGTACGAAAGACGATCCGCGTCTTCCAAAGTGGAGCGGTGAACTGTATCTGGAGTATCATCGGGGTACTTATACGGCCATGGGAAGAAACAAGCGGTTTAACCGAAAGATGGAACTTGCGCTTCGTGATACAGAATTTCTTTGTACATATGCGAAATACATCAGCGATTTTTCATATCCGGCAGAAGAACTGCATCGCCTTTGGGAAACGATCCTTACATTACAGTTTCACGATATTCTGCCCGGATCATCCATCAAAAAAGTATACGATGACGCTTTGGAAATGTATGAGGATGCAGAAAAAAAAGTAACAAATATCCGCTCACAGGCAGTGGATGCGATCACAGACACCCTATGCGGTGACCTTCTCGCGATCAATACCCTGTCTTTTGTCCGGGATGACATTTTCTGGTTTGATGCACCGGTATCGGTTGTTTCTTTGGTTGATATGAGGGGCAATCATTATCCGGTACAACACACTCCGGATGGCTCCTGCGCCTATGTCAAAGGAGTCTCTCCAATGTCCGTCATCCCGTTCTTTTTTGACGAAGATCCGATAGAAACGGATCACATGAGCATTAATATTCAGACATTTGAAACACCATACTTTCAAGGAACCTTCGATGCCGCCATGCGGATCACTTCTTTGATCGATAAACGCACCGGACGAAATCTCTGCAGACAAGGCGAAGTATTAAACCGCATTGTCTGTTATGAAAATCGGCCTCATAACTTTGATGCCTGGGACATTAATATTTATTACGATCAGCGGTACTGGGATGTTACGGATGTGAAAAAAACAGAACTGATCTGCGAAGGTCCTGTTATGACCAAACTTCGCGTCCATTATGCGTTTCATCATTCTACGATCATTCAAGATATTATTTTTTATCAGGATATTGACCGCATCGATTTTGAAACAACAGTAGACTGGAAGGAAGTACACTATATGCTCAAAGCGCATTTCCCGGTAGATATTTTTTATAATGAAGCAACTTATGATATTCAGTATGGTAATCTGACCCGCCCGACACATAAAAATACAAGCTGGGATATTGCAAGATTTGAAGTGTGTGCCCACAAATGGGCAGATGTATCAGAGCCAGGATATGGATTCAGCCTGATCAACGACTGCAAATACGGTCATTCTGCCGACGAAAACAGCCTTGCTCTAACACTGCTGAAATCATCGGATCATCCGAATGAAACAGCCGATCAGGAAATTCATCATTTTACTTATTCTATATATCCGCATTTCGGTGACTGGCGATGTTCCAATACCCCCGCTATGGCATATCGACTGAATATTCCGTTATTATCTGCATCCGGAAACGGCTCCGGAAAATCCTGTGAATCATTTGCAGCAGTTGATCAGGATAATATCATCCTGGAAGCAGTCAAACAGGCTCTTGACGGGTCCGGAACCATTCTCAGGCTCTATGAATGTTATGGTATGCGTACAGATGCAAATATCACGCTGTCCGTTCCTTTCGAATATGCCAGCATCACAAATATGCTGGAGGATGAGCTGGAGAACGCAGTCCATGACGGACATACCATCCGCCTGACTTTCCGTCCATATGAGATCATCACATTAAAGATCCGGTAACATATTCTTTTCAACAGTGACTCTTCTTCATCAAAGATGCTGTTGCAAAAGTTGGTAAAATGGTCGTAGATACCAGCGACCACGGATACATCTACGATATCACTGCATTAATGAAATGATCCTGTCATTGGTGTAGGCGAGGGCGCCCGTCTACGGGAGAAACTAAACTTTTGACTTTTTCTGGGGTAGGCATGGGCGCCCATCTACGGGTGAAATGAAACTTTTGACTTTTTCTGGGGTAGGCATGGGCGCCCATCTACGGGTAAAATGAAACTTTTGATTTTTTCTGGGGTAGGCATGGGCGCCCGTCTACGGGAGAAATGAAACTTTTGGCTTTTTCTGGGGTAGGCATGGGCGCCCATCTACGGGTGAAATGAAACTTTTGACTTTTTCTGGGGTAGGCATGGGATCCAGTATCGGATGAACCGTTCGATCCAGGTGGAAGGTTAAAATATAGAAAAAACAAATATCTTTATTAAAGTACGCAAAAAAACGGAAGTAAGCCACAGTACAGATGAGATTACTTCCGTTTTTCCCTTTAGATTAAGCGAGGGAGTCGCTTTATCA
>DVKZ01000102.1 GCA_018715775.1 Candidatus Fimousia stercorigallinarum
TCGCTGAGTTCCATTCCCTCCACAAATGCACTCAGAAGACGGACCGGATCATCTGCCGGGATCAAAATTTCCACATCCAGCGGAAGTTTGATTTGATAGTACAGAGAAGATAGAGTATAATCTTTCTGTAAAAGTTTATTTAGTCGTATAAATAAATTTTACACCAAGAGCCAGGCCTTGCACAGACCTGGCTCTTATTTTTTGCAAAAAAGTGCTGCCGCACTAATTATTTAGTGCGACAGCCCCGGTTCAATCATCCAGCGTTTTTTATTCGAACAGATCACTATGCTGTCATGCTTTTCCCGTAACCCTGATCATAATTCTTTCATTGTTTCTAAAATATGTTCCCGCATGCTATTCACAGCGGGCGATATGATCAATTCTTTCTTTGTACAAATACCGATCACACGATATTCCGGCGGTTCAATCGGATAGACATCTACATCGCTGCGCATTGATTCCATTAAAAGTGACGGCATAATGCAGATACCAAGTCCGCTCTCTACCATTGCGATCGTAGACTGGTCATCTACAACATGACAGTTAGACTGTACTTCCACATCGTACTTTTTCAACAGATTTTGAATATCGTCATCCGTACTTTCACGCTGTGACACAAATCCCATTCCGCGCAATTCTTCTACCCTGACATAGTCTTTATCGCCAATATCCGTTCCTTTCGGCATAACGGACACAAGACGGTCTTTAAACAACGGTATGATCGGGAGACCTCTGGAACTGGAAATTGATAAAAATCCCATATCGACGGTTCCATTCTTGATCCATCTTCGAACATCGTCATAAGTTCCCTGATACACTTCAATGACGATCGCAGGATGCAATTTCCGAAAAGATTTGATCAATTGCGGCAATAATGTCGTACAGATGCTGTTAAATGCGCCTATTTTTACGGTTCCTTTTTCCAGTCCGTTCATCTGGGCGATCGCTTCCTGCAAAGAATCTTCGCTTTGCAACACGTTATAAATGTAGGGGCGCAGGCTTTCTCCATATCCGGTCAGTTGTACCCCCTGTTTGCTTCGTACAAATAAGGGAAAGCCCAGCTCTTTTTCCATGGAAGAGATCGTATGACTGATCGCAGACGGAGTCAGATTCATAGCTTCCGCCGCTTTCTGAAAACTCCGTTCTTTTACTACTGCATCAAATACCTGATACGCCAATATTGTCATGAAATAATCCTCCTTTAAAAACAGCACCTGAATCGCTACAGGTGCTGTTTTGTCATGATATTACTGATCTACTTCAACCTTACGGATTTCTTTTGTTCGGATTTCTTTACAGATCGCATCAATAAATGTCTGCAGATCTTTCGAACCTTCATCGCCTGCGAAACGGCTGCGTACAGATACCTGTCCGGCTTCTTCTTCTTTTGCACCGACAACAAGCATATATGGAATTCGATTTAACCGTGCATCACGGATCTTATAGCCGATCTTTTCGGAACGGTTATCTGTCGTAACGAGGATACCGTTTGCTTTTAATTCTTTTTCTACTTTTGCCGCATAGTCTGCGTATTTATCAGAAATAGGAAGAACACGAACCTGTTCCGGACATAACCATGTAGGAAACTTTCCTTCGTATTTTTCAATCAACCATGCAAGCGTTCTTTCGTAGCATCCCATACTTGTTCTGTGAATAATGTATGGGCGAACTTTCTCGCCATTTTCATCAATATAATACATATCGAACTGTTCTGCAAGCAATGCATCCCACTGGATCGTGATCATCGTATCTTCTTTTCCATAAACATTTTTTGCATTAATATCAACTTTTGGTCCGTAGAAGGCAGCTTCTCCGACATCTTCTGTAAAATCAATGTTTAATTCTGTTAATACGTCGCGGATATGCTGTTCCGTTTCATTCCATACTTCCGGTTCCCCGATATATTTTTCACGATTATTCGGATCCCATTTAGAAAGATGATACGTAACATCTTCTTCTACGCCAAGTACCGTCAGACAATGTTTTGCCAATGCCAAACATCCTTTAAATTCATCTACCATCTGGTCCGGACGGACGATCAGATGTCCTTCGGAGATCGTAAACTGGCGAACACGTGTCAGCCCATGCATTTCTCCGGAATCTTCATTTCTGAATAATGTAGATGTTTCACCGTAACGAATCGGAAGATCCCGGTAAGAATGCTGCGTGTTTTTATAACAATAGTACTGGAACGGGCAAGTCATCGGACGAAGTGCCATCACTTCTTTTCCTGTTCCTTCTTCTCCCATAATGAACATACCATCTGTATAATGATCCCAGTGTCCGGAAATCTTATAGAGGTCTGATTTGGCCATCAATGGTGTCTTTGTTCTGACATATCCCCATTCATTGTCTTCCAGATCTTCGATCCAGCGCTGCATTGTCTGAATGATTTTCGCTCCTTTTGGAAGCAGCAGAGGAAGTCCCTGTCCGATCACATCCACGGTTGTAAATAATTCCATCTCACGGCCTAATCTATTGTGATCACGTTTTTTAATATTTTCCAGATATTCCAGACGTTCTTCTAAATCTGCCTTTTTCGTATAAGCCGTACCGTAAATACGAGTCAGCATCTTATTTTTTTCATTTCCTCTCCAGTAAGCACCGGATGCAGATGTTAACTTGAAGGCTTTGATTGCTTTTGTACTCATCAGATGCGGTCCCGCACATAAGTCCGTAAATTCACCCTGACGGTAAAATGTAAGCACTGCATCCTCCGGAAGATCCATGATCAGTTCTACTTTGTAAGGTTCTTCTCTTTCTTCCATAAATTTAATTGCTTCTTCTCTGGAAAGTGTGAAGCACTCAATCTTATGGTTTTCTTTGATCACCTTTTTCATTTCTTTTTCAATCTTATCTAAATCTTCTCTATTCAAAGACGGCATATCGAAATCATAATAAAAGCCTTCCTCAATAGCAGGTCCAATCGCGCATTTTGCATCCGGATACAAACGTTTTACCGCCTGTGCCAGTACATGGGCAGCAGTATGCCGATATGCTTTTTTTCCGTCTTCGC
>DVKZ01000103.1 GCA_018715775.1 Candidatus Fimousia stercorigallinarum
ATCGGAGAAGAAGTGGAGATGGAGAAGGATTTCCTGATCAACTTTACGATGGAAGGCTATGCGGTGACGGTCAACCGGGCGGAAGTCCTGAGCTATGAGGAATTCCTGGAAAAATATGATGCGGAGGATGAGTATACGCATGTCCCGGACAAGGTGTATGATGTGGAGATCACGCTGGCAAACAAAGGGGCAGAGGAAAGCGTGGGAGTGAGTCTGAATGAGTTCCGGATCCAGGGGCTTGCAACGGGCGGAAGTCTGGATAGGAATTTACTGATGGTTGCAAACCCTGCTCTTGGGGAAGAAGTTTCGATCGCACTGCGGAAAAATACGGAGATGGTCTTCCATCTGCCGTTCGGGCTGTATGAGGAAAACTTCCGGAAAAAGAACTGGGAGAACCTGGACGATTACGAGATGTACTTTGTGGCCACGTTGTATCCGACGAAGAAGGTGATCCGTTTAGCCTGATCGATGAAAAACGCGAAAAAACATTTGACAGAAAGATAAAATTCGACTATAGTTATAAACAGAGTATGACGATAAGCCATGCGAAGGGGTACACCACCACGGGTGTAGTACTTTTTCGCATGGCTTTTTTCATTCGGAGACGGAGTTTCCGAATGTTTGAAAAGAATTATCATGGAGGAAAAGTTATGATAAAAATCAATGGCGTAAATATCGAAAAAGAAGAGCTTTCTTTAATGGAATATTTACAAGAGCAGGGCATGCAGCCACAGCGCATTGCGGTGGAATGCAACGAGATGATCGTTCCGAAGTCGGAATATGAATCGTTTCTTTTACATTCCGGCGATGTTGTTGAAATTGTCAGTTTTGTGGGAGGAGGCTGATCGTCCGCACAGAATTCCCAGAATCGGGAAAGAGAATGACACGAATGAAAATTAACAGAAAGAGGTATGAATGATGAACAAAGATACATTTACACTTGGAGGAAAGGAATTTTCTTCCAGATTTATTTTAGGATCCGGTAAATATTCTTTAGATTTGATCAAAGCAGCGGTGGAAAATGCCGGAGCAGAGATCATTACACTGGCTGTCCGCCGTACAAATACAAAAGCAACAGAAAATATCCTGGATTATATTCCGGATCATGTTACGCTGCTTCCGAATACATCCGGAGCAAGAGATGCGAAAGAAGCAGTCCGCATTGCCAGAATGGCAAGAGAGATCGGATGCGGGGATTTTGTCAAGGTTGAGATTATGAAAGACAGCAAATATCTGCTTCCGGATAATGCGGAAACGATCAAAGCGACACAGATGCTGGCAGATGAGGGATTTATCGTTCTTCCATATATGTATCCGGATCTGAATGTTGCAAGAGATCTGCAAAATGCCGGAGCGGCAGCGGTTATGCCGCTTGCTTCTCCGATCGGTTCCAACAAGGGACTGGCAACGAAAGAATTCATTCAGATCTTAATTGATGAGATTGATCTTCCGATCATTGTCGATGCAGGAATCGGCAAACCTTCGGAAGCATGTGAAGCAATGGAAATGGGTGCTGCAGCGATCATGTCCAATACCGCAATTGCGACGGCAAAGGATATCCCGGCAATGGCAGGAGCTTTTAAGCTTGCAATTGAAGCGGGCAGAGCGGCATACCTTGCAGGACTCGGACGTGTATTAGAAAGAGGAGCATCTGCATCTGATCCGTTGACCGGATTTTTAAGAGATTAGGAGGGATGGATATGGCAGAAAATCAGTTTTTTATTGATTCTGATAAATTAAGTGAAAAAGCGCTGGAGAGAAAACACCGGCTGGAACAGGATCCGTCTTTTCGTACTGATCATATGCAATATATGGAAGGAATGGAGAGGATTGAATCGGATGTGATGGAAAAAGTTCTGTCCCAGATGAACGCATATGATTACAACAGTTATACGGCGGATGATGTGAAGCGGGCACTTGCCTCTCCGAGATGCAGTATTGAAGATTTTAAGGCGCTGCTTTCGCCGGCTGCCGCACCATTTCTGGAAGAGATGGCGCAGAAAGCCAAATATGAGACGAGCAAACATTTCGGGAATACTGTCTATATCTTTACGCCATTGTATATTGCAAATTATTGTGAGAATTATTGTGTATATTGCGGATTTAACTGCTATAACGATATCCACCGCAAAAAACTGAATCAGGAAGAGATCGAAAAAGAGATGAAAGTGATAGCAGATTCCGGAATCGAAGAAATCCTGATCCTGACGGGAGAAAGCCGTCAGGCAAGTGATGTTCATTATATTGGAGAAGCATGCAAACTGGCGCAGAAGTATTTTAAAAATGTCGGATTGGAGATTTATCCGGTTAACAGTGATGAATATTACTATCTGCATGAATGCGGCGCCGATTATATTACGGTATTCCAGGAGACGTATTGCGCTGACAAATACGAGACATTGCATCTGGCAGGACACAAGAGAGTCTTCCCATATCGTTTTGAGGCACAGGAGCGTGCGCTGATGGGAGGCATGCGGGGCGTTGGATTTTCTGCATTGCTGGGACTGTCGGATTTCCGTAAGGATGCGCTGGCGACGGCTCTGCATGTATATTATCTGCAGAGAAAGTATCCACATGCGGAATTTTCCCTTTCCTGTCCGAGACTGCGTCCGATCATTAATAATGATAAGATCAATCCGCTGGATGTTCATGAAAAGGAATTGTGTCAGATTCTCTGCGCCTACCGTATTTTTCTTCCGTTTGCCGGAATTACCGTGTCTTCCAGAGAACAGAAGCATTTCCGTGACGGCATTGTAAAAATTGCGGCAACGAAAGTTTCTGCGGGTGTTTCTACAGGAATCGGCGATCATGAGAGCAAGTATCATGGAGAAGAATCAGAAGAAGCCGGAGATGAACAGTTTGAAATCTCGGATGCAAGAAGTTTCGATCAGATGTATGAGGATATTGCAGAAGAAGGTCTTCAGCCTGTTTTGAATGATTATGTGTACGTATAAAAAAATTTGCATTACCAATCGAAAATTAGTAAAAGAACCGTATTTTGAACGGATTGAAAAGCTGGCAGCATCAAAAGAGATCGATATGATCATTTTAAGGGAGAAAGATCTGCCGGAAACGGAGTACGAGAAACTGGCCGGAGAAGTGTTAAAGATCTGCAGAAAATATGATCAGCTGTGTATGCTGCATTCGTTTACGGATGTGGCGAGGCGGCTCGATCATCCGTATATCCACCTTCCGATGCAGTTATTTTTGCATATGACGCAGGAGGAACGGAAGTATTTTAAAAAGATCGGTGTCTCGACTCATTCACTGGAGGAAGCACTTACTGTACAGGAAATGGGTGCGTCATATATAACGGCCAGTCATATCTTTGCGACGGCGTGTAAGGCGGGTCTGGAACCAAAAGGCCTTGAATTTTTAAAAGAAATTACAAGAGCTATGAAAATTGATGTCTATGCGCTTGGCGGGATTCATCCGGATAATATGGAACAATGCATAGAGGCGGGAGCGGATGGTGTGTGTATGATGTCGGAATATATGAATGGAGATTTGCAGTTATGAAACATATATCAGAAGGAACATCGGAAATGGATGTTGAACGTTATACGAGGCAGATGCTTCTGCCGGAAGTCGGAGAAGCAGGGCAAAAAAAATTGAAAAAGGCCAGTGTTCTGATCGTCGGTGCCGGCGGACTTGGATCGCCGGCTGCTCTTTATCTTGCAGGAGCCGGGATTGGGAAGATCGGTATTGCAGATGCGGACAAGGTGGATCTGACGAATCTTCACCGACAGATTCTTCACCAGACAAAAAATGTTGGTAAAAATAAAGCGGAATCTGCAAAAGAAGGTTTGTATCAGCTAAATGACGAAGTGCAGGTTGTGACGTATCCGTACCGTCTGACGCCGGATAATATTTCTGGTATTATTTCAGAGTATGATTTTATTTTAGATGCAGTTGATAATTTTGAAACAAAATTTTTGATCAATGATGCCTGTGTGATCGCGAAAAAACCATTCTGTCATGCCGGAATTTTGAAGTTTCAGGGACAGGCGATGACTTATGTGCCGGGACAGGGACCTTGTTACCGGTGCATTTTTGAGGAAATTCCAAAGCCGGGAACGGTTCCGACTTGCAAAGAAGTGGGAGTTATCGGCATGACTGCTGGAATTTTGGGTTGCATTCAGGCGATGGAAGCGTTAAAATATATTCTTGGAGCCGGAAATCTATTGGTTGGAAAAATGTTTTTGTTTGATGGACTTACGATGGAAAGCCGGATCGCAAAGTTTCCAAAAAGATCTTCGGCATGCAGAGTATGCGGCCCGAGAAGTAATATTTTGGATGTGTACGATAATCGGGATGAGTATTTATAATTTCATTTTTGCACTACATTTTAATATATCTTATAAAATATTACGAAATTATTACAAAAGTGTTGACAAAATGTGTTTTAAGAGTTATATTATGAATGTGTCAAGGGAAGATAGGAGGTTCATATGTTAAAAAGAATGAAATTATCTGTTGCAACGATCGCTATGGCGTCTATGATCCTGGCTTCTTCTGGAAGCGCTACGGTATTCGCAGATACCAAGACAGCGACAACAGAAACAGCAGATACAAGCAAATCAGATGAAACATCGAAATATGATAATAAAGCAGTTGTTGATATTGGTGAGAATTCGAAATTAAATGTTCGTAAATCCCCAAGTGAAGATTCCAAGATTGTTGGAAAGATGAAACAGGGCAATATCGCAACCGTAATTAAAAAAGGAAAATATTGGTCAAAAATTAAGTCCGGAGAGGTAACAGGATATGTAAATAACGATTATATGGTTTTCGGTACGGATGTTAAAGAATATGCTGACGAAAATCTGAAGAAAACAGCAACTGTTACAGCGGAAACGCTCCGTGTCAGAAAACATGCGGATGAAGATTCTGAAATCACCACATTAGTGGATAAGGATGATTCTTTAACTGTAAAACATACGGAAAAAGAAGGCTGGGTAAAAGTAAAAACAAGTGAAGGAAGCGGATATGTAAGCGAAGATTACGTAGACCTTGACTACTACTATGGAACAGCAAAATCAATGAAAGCAATTGAAGCAGCTCGTGCAGCAAGAAAAGCAGCACGTGAAGCAAGAAGAGCAGCAGCTCAGAGCAGCTCATCTTCCAGCAGTTCCTCTTCAAGCAGCAGCTCATCATCCAGTAGTTCTTCTTCAAGCAGTTCTTCTTCAAGCAGCAGCTCATCATACAGCAGTGCTTCGAACAGCAGCGTATTGAGCTATGCATCTCAGTTTGTTGGTAATCCTTACCGATGGGGTGGAACAAGTCTGACAAACGGATGTGACTGTTCCGGATTTGTTATGCAGGTATTTGCAAGATATGGCGTATCTTTACCACATAGTTCTTCTGCGATCAGAGGATACGGAAGATCTGTAAGCTATTCCGATATGCAGCCGGGTGATGTTGTATGTTATGATGGACATGTTGGAATTTATGCCGGTGGCGGCAGATTATTATCTGCTTTGAATCAGGCAAGTGGCATTACATATAATAGTGTAAATTATAAGCAGATCATTACAATTCGTAGAATGCTGTAATAACATGATATAAAGTAAAATTGACGGATACACTCCTGAATGATTCAGGGGTGTATTTTTATTTTAGTAAAAAAGTATGGACACCGGCGTTTGAAACGTGTACAATGTAGATTGGAACTATATCACAGAATCCAAAGAAAGAGGAAACATGAAATTTTTAGGCACCGTTCCTTTAAAAACGGAACGATTAGAATTGAGAAGATATCGAAAAAACGATGACAGGGATTTGTTCGAAACAGTAGGCAAAGATCCAGAAGGAATGCGATATATCAGCTGGAAACCATGTGAGACACTCGCAGGGAGCCGGGAGTTTATTCAGCTTCATCTGCAACAGTACCAGTCGGATATGTCATTTTTCGGATGGGCGGTGACGATGAATGATCAGCTGACCGGATCCATTGGAACATATCATATGGATACGGAGAATGAATCTTGTGAGATCGGATATCATATCGGACGTTCTTATTGGAATCAGGGGATTGCAACAGAGGCGGTAAGAAGAGTGCTTGATTTTCTGTTTAGGACGATAGGGCTTCATAAAGTTTATGCGTCCTGTCATGAGGACAATGCCGCATCCCGGCGTGTTTTGGAAAAAGCTGGTATGAAATACGAAGGAACCGCCAAAGAAGCGATCAGGGAACCGGATGGTTCTTATAAAGATCTGATTTATTATTATGTGCTGGAGCCGGATTGGACAGCACAAGCTGAAGAAATGTTAACTAAGTAGCATAAGCATCTGTTTGGAAGCAGGTGCTTTTATTTAGAAGGAGGATGATTTATGATTAGAAAACTGCTGAAAAGTGTCAGAGAATATAAAAAAGAATCCATTCTGACACCGACCTTTGTGGCAATGGAAGTTGTCCTGGAATGTCTTCTTCCATTGATCATGGCCTCTCTGATCGATCATATGACAGGGAATGATATGGGGATCATTGTGCGATATGGCATCGTACTTGTTATTTTAGCGATGATGTCGCTGGCATGCGGAACAATTTCCGGAAGGTATGCGGCAACGGCATCTTGTGGTCTTGCCAAAAATTTAAGACAGGATCTGTTTTTTAAGATCCAGGATTATTCCTTTGGGGATATTGATCTGTTTTCTTCTTCTTCTTTGGTCACAAGAATGACAACCGATGTTACAAATGTACAAAATGCATATCAGATGATCATTCGTGGTGCTGTGCGTACTCCTTTAATGATGATTTTCTCGGTTGCCATGTGTATGACGATCCATGTAGAGATGGCGTGTATTTTCCTGGCAATGATACCGGTACTCGGGATTGCACTTTTTGCGATCGTTGCGACGGTATATCCGATTTTTCGGCGGATTTTTAAGAAATACGATGCTTTAAACAATTCTGTTCAGGAAAATATTGCCGGCATCCGTGTGGTAAAATCCTTTGTTCGGGAAGATTATGAAATGAAGAAATTTGATACTGCGGCAGAAGAAGTCCGCAGAGATTTTACATATGCGGAGAAAATTCTGGCATTGAATAATCCCGTTATGATGCTTTGTATTAATGTTGCCATGGTTCTGGTAAGTTACCTGGGAGCCAGAATGATCATTTCATCTGGAGGAAGTGCGCTTTCGACAGGTGATCTTTCTGCGCTGATTACATATGGTATCCAGATTTTATCCTCGATGATGATGTTATCGTTTATGTTTGTATTATGCTCTCTTGCGGCAGAATCGACAAATCGTATTGTTGAAGTACTGGATCATGACAGTGTGCTGACATCACCGGAAGGTGGAAAAACAGAGGTGCCGGATGGAAGTATTACATTTGATCATGTTACATTTCGATACAGCGATAAGAGCAGAAAAAATGCTCTGACAGATATTAACTTAAAAATTGAAGCAGGTAAGACGATCGGTATTATCGGAGGAACCGGATCTTCCAAATCCTCTCTGATCCAGCTGATCTCGAGATTATATGATGTAACGGAAGGCGCTGTGTATGTCGGCGGTACGGACGTCCGCGATTATGATCTGGAAGCTCTGCGTGATCAGGTTGCAGTAGTACTTCAGAAGAATGTATTATTCTCCGGAACGATCAAGGAGAATATCCGATGGGGAAAAAAGGATGCAACAGATGAAGAAATCATCCATGCATGCCAGCTTGCACAGGCAGATGAATTTATCAGACAGTTCCCGGATCAGTATGATACTTATATAGAACGAGGTGGTACGAATGTATCCGGAGGACAGAAACAGCGTCTCTGTATTGCAAGGGCGTTGATCAAAAAGCCGAAAATCCTGATTCTGGATGACTCTACTTCCGCTGTCGATACCAAAACGGATGCATTGATCCGGAAAGCATTCCGGGAAGAGATTCCGAATACAACGAAAATTATCATTGCACAGAGAGTATCCTCGGTAGAAGATGCGGATCAGATTCTCGTTATGGATGAAGGACATATCGTAGAACAGGGTACGAGTGAAGAATTGCTGAAATTAAATGGAATTTATCGCGAAGTATACGATTCACAGACAAAAAGCAAGGAGGTGGAATAAATGGCAGATAAAAACAAAGGACCGGAAATGAAAAAAGGTACATTTTCCAGATTGATGAAATATATATTTGCGCATTATTCCTGGAAGATCATGATTGTTCTTTTCTGTATTGTGATCAGTGCGATTTCGACGGTTGTAGCGACCGTATTTTTACAGCGTCTGATCGATGAAGTTATTACACCGGGAATTACATCTGGATTTGATGCTGTCCGTGATCAGTTTATGATGATCATCTCATTGATGATCCTGATCCATACGGCAGGTGTGATCGGATCCTTTACTTATACGAGGATCATGGCCGGAGTAACACAGGGCATATTGAAACATTTTCGTACGGATATGTTTAATAAGATGGAAATGCTCCCGATCAAATATTTTGATACGCATGCGCATGGCGATATTATGAGTACTTATACGAACGATACGGATGCGATCAGACAGCTGATCGGGCAGAGTCTTCCGATGATGTTCCAGACAATCCTCAGCGTTACTTCGATGGTAATCATGATGTTGTGTTACAGTATCTGGCTTACGATTGCCGTAGGTGTGATGAGTATCAGTATTGTATATGTTACGAAAAAGTTTGCCGGTGCCAGCGCAAAATACATGATGGTGCAGCAGGAAACTTTGGCGGAAGAAGAAGGTTTTATCGAAGAGATGATGAATGGACAGAAAGTTGTCAAAGTTTTCTGTCATGAGGAAGAAAGTAAAGAAGAATTTAAAAAAATTAATGAAAAGCTGTTTGAAGCAGGAAGAACTGCGAATGCCAATGGTAACGTTTTGATGCCGATCTTACATAATATTGGAAATATTATGTATGTATTGCTTGCTCTGATCGGCGGCCTGATGGTATATTTCCAGGCACCGAATATCTCCTTGGTAGAAAACGGGGTTGTTACGATCGGTATTATTGTTTCATTTTTAAATATGTCCCGTCAGTTATCTCAGACAATCGGTCAGGCTTCCATGCAGGTGCCGATGATCGCAATGGGTCTTGCAGGTGCTACCCGTGTCTTTGATCTGTTGGATCAGGAACCGGAGTTTGACGAAGGATATGTAACCCTGGTTTATGCAAGAAGAAATGAAAAAGGGGAACTGGAAGAAGCACCTTCCCGTACCGGACTCTGGGCATGGAAACATCCGCATAAGGCAGATGGAACAGTTACGTATGTGGAATTAAAAGGACGTGTAGAATTAGAACATGTAGATTTTGGTTATGTTCCGGAGAAAATGGTTCTTCATGACATTTCTTTATATGCAAAACCAGGCCAGAAAATTGCATTTGTTGGTGCGACCGGAGCTGGAAAAACGACGATCACAAATCTGATCAACAGATTTTACGATATTCCGGATGGAAAGATCCGTTATGATGGTATCAATATTAATAAGATCAAAAAACACGATCTGCGTCATTCGCTTGGAATTGTTCTTCAGGATGTCAATTTATTTACCGGAACGGTTATGGACAATATCCGTTATGGCCGTCTGGTTGCTACGGATGAAGAATGTATTGAAGCAGCGAAATTGGCAAATGCACACGGGTTTATCGAGCGTCTTCCGGATGGATATCAGACGATGCTGACCGGAAACGGAGCCAGCCTGTCTCAGGGACAGAGACAGCTGATCTCAATCGCGCGTGCGGCAGTTGCAAACCATCCGGTTATGATCCTGGATGAAGCGACGTCTTCCATCGATACGCGTACAGAAGCGCTGGTATCCGATGGAATGGATAATCTGATGAAGGGAAGAACCGTATTCGTTATCGCTCACAGACTTTCGACTGTTCGTAACAGTAATGCGATCATGGTATTGGATCATGGACGGATCATTGAACGAGGCGACCATGACGACCTGATCGATCAAAAAGGTGTTTATTATCAGCTTTATACAGGAGCATTTGAACTGGAATAACAGGAGAAGAAACATGTATGATTGGTTAAGCCTGTTGGATAAAAATTGCGTTTACACGATTTTTATGGTGATCGATGGGGAAAATAAAGGTGAAAAACTGGTTTTATCTGAGGAAAAAGTGATATGGAAATCACAGAAATGTGAATTTTTATCACAAAATCTTAAGGAAATAAAAAAGACATGCCAACAGGGAATTCTTATAATAGAAGGGCAAAGGATATTCTGTGAACAGATTGGCAGTCCGGCATCGCTTGTAATATGCGGCGCCGGATATGTCTCCCTCGCAGTGATAATGATCGCAAAGAGCATCGGTATGCATGTGACGGTGATTGAGGACCGCCCGAAGTTTGCAGATCATGCAAGAAAGGCAGGAGCCGATGTTGTCTATTGTGAATCTTTTGGGAAAGGACTGGCTGGAATAGAAGGCGGCCAGGATACTTATTTTGTCGTTGTAACGCGGGGGCACAGATATGATAAAGAATGTCTGGAAGCTATTTTGCAAAAACCGTATGCGTATCTTGGCATGATGGGCAGCAGGCGGCGTGTGACCGCGATGAAAGAACAGCTGTTGCAAAATGGAAACGATCCGAATGATGTAGAGAAGATCCACATGCCGATCGGCCTTTCGATCAGTGCAGAATCGCCGGAAGAAATTGCCGTTTCGATCATGGCAGAAATCATCATGGTTAAAAACCAAAAAAGAAAAGCTTCGGAATACAGCCGTCAGATGATCCGGTATCTGACCGGCCAGACAGGTAGTGAACTGAAAAAGGTGCTGGCTACGATCGTGGAAAAACACGGATCTGCCCCGAGAAAGGCCGGTACGAAAATGCTCATCCTGGAAAATGGACAGACAATCGGTACGATCGGAGGCGGATGTGCGGAAGCAAATGTGATCCGCCAGGGCATGTTCTTGATGGATCGTACCCATATGGATTCTGAATTAACGAAAGTACACATGTCAGGGGAAGAGATGCAGGAAATGATGTGCGGCGGGAATATGGAAGTGTTTTTGGAGAAGATTGGTTATTAATTGAGGGTTCAGAGCATTTATGCTATAATAAAATCGATGCTTGGTAAGAATCGGAAGAGTGGAGGTGCAATATGGTTAGTGAAGATAAAATTAAACTTATGACAAAAATCGCAATCTATGAATCCGGAGAGGGGAGAAAGGATCTTAGTATTGTTCATTTTCATATTCACCAATATATTAAACTTGAAACGATTCAGGCTTTTATAATCAATACGATTGCATTTATTATGGTGCTTTGTTTTGCAATGCTGATTTTTCTGGATACGGTTCTGCAGGTGATAGAGCATCATCGATATGGCAGGTATCTGTTTGTTATTTTACTGCTCTATATTATATTTATAACGGTTCAGGTTTTATATGCCAGGATGCGGGCGATTGAACAATATGAGGAGTCTCTGCCGAGAATCCGGGAATATAAAAAGTATTTGACGAAATTATATTATATGTATGAATTAGAGGAAAAACCGGAAGAAATGAAACAGGAAGAGCTGGAAGAGAAGCTGGAGGAGGAAATGAATGCAGAGACTATGGATTTTTAGAGAAAAAGTAAAAACATTTATTGATCAGTATAGTCTGATCTTCCGGTGTATCGTAAAGTTCTTAGGAGCAATGATATCACTTTATACGGCAGGGACGCTGTTTGGCACGAATAACCTGCTTTCCAGCTTTTCGATATCGGTAGGAATTTCTTTTATTTGCATTTTTATACCATTTTCGTATTCGTTCGTTGTATTTGCAGTAATCTGCTGTATACATGCCATGTCGATATCGATTGAAGTCATGTTTTTGCTGCTTTTGATCATTTTATTGATTTACGTCATTTATAACCGGAATTTTATGCAATGCGGTTATCTGGCTATTTTGACTTTTATTTTAATGCCAACCAGATTATCTGCGATGATTCCGATCATGGTTGGGATTTTTGCCGGTCCGGTGGGAATTCCTCCGATGTTGACAGGCGTATTGATCTATTATTATGCGATTACGCTGAATGAGGTTATGCAGAACATAACGAGGAATGTAGGAACATACCAATTATATCAGCAGGTTTTGGATGCAATGATCTCAAATTCGGAAATCTTGTTATGTCTGTTTACGTTTTTGATCATTTTATTGGTCTCACGGCAGTTATACAGAGCAAAATTCAGCTATGCATGGCATATTTCCATTCCGATTTCGGGAATTATTTATGCATTGGTTTATTTATATGGAAGTTTCTTTTTGGAATTGGAAAGTTCTGTGGTCGATGTGATCGTTTCGGTTGTTCTTTCTGTGCTTGTTTTGGAAGTTATACAATTTTTTAAAAATGTTGTTGATTTTTCCAGAGTGGAAAATCTGCAGTTTGAAGATGATGAATACTATTATTATGTCAAAGCAGTGCCAAAGATCAAGGTGACGGAGAAAGAATTTAATGTTAAGAAGATCAATACTAAAAGATCTGGGCTGATTCATCGAAAAGAAAAAACGGAGTAAGGTGGTTTATATGCGTAATATTTTAGCAAACATGGAGGAATATGTAAGCTTATTTTCTTTGCCGAATGTCGGGGTGAATGACGTTATTGACGTCGTGATTGTAAGCATTATTATTTTCGAAGTGATCCGATGGATTCGGAATACGCGGGCATGGACCTTGTTTAAAGGGCTCATGGTACTGGTTGTTTTTACCATTATCGCAACGGTTTTGCAATTACATACGATCATGTGGATTCTGGAGCGTTTTTTCAGTATCGGTATTACGGCGGCTTTGATCATTTTTCAGCCGGAACTCCGCCGTGGTCTGGAATCTCTCGGAAAGAGGAATGTCATCGCGAATATTTTCAGCTTTGATGAAACTTCGAAGAGAACGGAAGAAGAGTTCAATGATAAGAGCGTTCAGGCAATTGTAAAGGCCTGCGTTGAGATGGGAAAGGTAAAAACGGGTGCGTTGATCGTATTTGAACGGGATGACGGACTAAATGAAATCGAAAGAACCGGTATTCCCATTGATGCTAAAATTACGAGTCAGCTTCTGATCAATATATTTGAACATAATACGCCCCTTCATGACGGTGCCGTGTTGATCAGAAACGGAAGAATCGTAGCGGCAACCTGTTACCTTCCATTATCAGACAGCTTGGAGATAGGAAAAGAGCTTGGCACCCGCCACCGTGCGGCGATCGGCATGAGTGAAGCTTCGGACAGCATTTCCATTGCTGTTTCTGAGGAGACAGGAAGTATATCGATTGCAGAGCATGGCAAATTGTATCGAAATCTGGATGCAGAATCCCTGAAAGACTTTTTAAAAGTTCTGAAGCCGGATGAACCGGAGCAAAAGAAATTTAAATTCTGGAAAGGACGGGATAAGAATGAAAGAAAAAATCAGCAAACTGGCGAATAAATTGATTTCCGGAACTCTATCCCTCAGACTGCTTTCCATTGTTTTGGCAGTTTGCCTGTGGTCGTTGGTTGTTAATACAGAGGATCCGATTGAAACAAGAACATTTTCAAATGTGGAAGTGGAGATCATCAATTCTGATGTGATTAGCAATTTAAATCAGTCTTATCAGATAAAAAACGGAGAGAGAATATCTTTTTCTATCCGTGGTAAGAAGTCCATTGTTGACAAAATGAAAAAATCTGATTTTGAAGTAACTGCAGACCTGTCAGAATTATCCAGTGTTAATGCAGTTCCGATCAAGATCGTTGCAAAGAAATATGCGAATAATATAGAAATTGTTTTCGGAAATGATAAGACTCTGACATTGGAAATTGAGGATATGCAGCAGATCCAAGTTCCGGTAATCGCTGAAACAACGGGAAATGCTGCGGATGGCTATACGGTAGGTACTAAGACTACAAACCCCAACTTGGTCAGCATTAAGGGACCGGTCAGTATTGTCAAAGATCTGAAGCAGGTTAAAGTATTGGTTGATATTTCAGGAGCGGATAAAGATATTGTAACGGAAGTAACGCCGATATGCTACGATTCTGATGGAAAGCAGGTATCCAGCGACAGGATTACGCTCGATGCTTCAAAGATCAAAGTAAATATTGAAATCTGGAGGACAAAGAAGATTGATCTGACAGTGAGAACGACGGGTACACCGGCAGATGGTTATACGGTTGGAACGATTGATTATGAACCTCAGTCTATTTATGTGGCCGGAGAAAATGATGATTTAAAAAATATTTCGGAACTGGAACTTCCGGTTGTGAATGTTCGGGGCAAGAAATCCGCAGTGGAAAAGACGGTTGATCTGAACAGCATCTCTCTGCCGAAAGGAATCACGCTTGCCCAAACAGATACGAGCGTAATGATCAAAGTGAATATTGATCAGACAGATGAGAAGAATCTTACAATCTCTTCCGATGATATATCTATCATGAACAACGATCAGAATTATCAGGTAGAGTTTTTGGATGACAGTCTTCGGTTGACATTGAGCGGTTTGAAAACAGCTGTGGCGAATACGACAATCTCGGATCTGAACCCACAGATCGATCTGAGCGGTCTTGAGACCGGCGAACATACGGTTACGATCAAACTGAATGATATTAATAATGTAGAAGTGTCCGGCTCCAGAAGGATTCGAATTAACCTGGTTGATGATACGACGGAGGATACGGAAGCAACAGAATAATGAAAGAAGGAGGCAATTCTCTATAGGATTGCCTCCTGTTTTTTCTAATTGTAAATTCCGGTCTGCCACATAATCTTATTGTTGATCTGCGTTAATTCATCGCTCATCTGATAATTTTCAGTACCAAATAAATTCTTGTGCAATTCAACAACATTTTTCTCCAATGTTACCGGTACATCATAGTATATTCCATCCGAAAGACGGATATCGGTATGATAATATGGAAAACCTTCTTGTTGTGACAGATCATACTGTAATGCGTTCAACACAAGATTTCGTAAAGTAGTAGAATCAAGATTCGTCTGTATCTGTGGCAGAATCTCTTTCATTGCCCGTATAAAAGTGATTGGATGCTGTTGCCCTTTTTTCATGATCGCCTGAAGGACAAGTCTCTGTCGATTTGCACGGCTGATATCTCCATTCTGATTATGACGGATCCGCGCGTAAGCGACTGCCTGATTTCCATCGAGTGTATATGTGCCTGCAGATGTGAAAATGGCCGAATCTCCGCCATTTAATTTATTTACTTCATTGATATATTTGTTCAGATCATCAATGAAATCAGCTTCTACTTCCAGTTCAATTCCGCCGATGGCATCTACAATATTTGCCATGATCTTGAAATTGACAGTTGCATACTGTGTGATATTCAGATCAAAATTGCGGTTCAAGGTACTGATCGCCAGTTCCGGTCCGCCGTAAGCATAGGCGTGATTAATTTTTGTATAGGTACCATTTACGCTGCAGTATGTATCCCTGTATACGGAAGTCAGTTTGACTTCTTTTGTTTCATTATTGATCGTCACAATGATGATCGCATCGGAACGACTCTTTTCGCTGGAAAGATCCTGTGAACGGGTATCAACGCCAAATAAAGCGATGTTCGTATAATTTTCCATATTCGAATCATTATTTACAGTAACAAGCTGTGATTCATCCAACGGGGTCGTTTCAATTGTATTAATTATATTAATTAACAAGGCGTATAGTGCGATTGCAGCAATAAATAAGATTTCCAGCAGTAAGATAAATTTCATTAATATAGGATGTCGTTTTTTCTTTCGCCGTTTTTTTTTCGATGATTTTCTTGATTCCGGCTGCTTTGTGTTTTTATAATGTTTGTCTTTCATAATGTTTACACTCCAATCCTCTTATCAATGGTCTAACAGTATTCTACATGATTCTATCATAGGAAACAATGATATTTTCTTAAAAAAATGTTGCAAAAACATAAATTTTACACATTTTGTTGCTATGATAATAAAAACAAAGGAAATACCATATCTTATAATGTTGAGATACGGTGAAGAAAGGAGTATGAATTATGAGTGATTTTTTTGAAAAGAATTTAAATAATCCAGAAGAATCATCAGATGATCATGTAGATCATGATGTGATAAATGAGAATGTAAATGAAATGCCGGAAAGCAGTTTTGCAGAGCAGATGAATGTGGATGACGGGGAATCGGATTCTACCTATCATTATAGTTTTAGAAACTCGGATGAAGAACTGGAAGTAGAGAATGATGCGGTTTATGAAAAATATCAGAAGAGACAGGAAAAGAAAAAGGCAAGAAAAAATATTTCGAGAAAGTTAGCAAAAGTAGCGGCTTATGGTCTTGTATTTGGTCTGGTTGCGGGAGCAGCTTTTACCGGAGTAAATTATGGACTGGAACGAATGGGATTAAATATAAAAAGTACGACACAGCTTGCTTCTACACAGACGGTCTCTACAAAATCTTCAAATGCAACGAATGTGTCTGAAGTAGCGCAGAATGCTCTTCCGGCGGTTGTTTCGATCACCGGAACGTTCCAGGTGGAAAGTTACGGATACTTTGGAAATTCCTCCAGTGAATCAGAAGGAAGCGGTTCCGGTATTATTGTAGCAAAAGATGATAACTATATTTATATCGCGACAAACAATCATGTCGTAGAGGATGCAACTTCGCTTGCCGTTGGTTTCTGTGATGATACAACGGTTGAAGCAGAAATCAAGGGAACCGATTCGGATGCTGATCTTGCAGTGGTAACGGTTGATCTGTCAAAAGTAGAACAGTCTACGCTGGATGCGATCAAAATTATCATGGAAGGAGACTCAGACGAACTGGTTGTCGGCGAACAGGCCATTGCGATCGGAAATGCACTCGGATATGGACAATCAGTAACAGCCGGTTATATCAGTGCAGTAAACCGAGAAGTCGAATTGACAGATAAAACGATGACGCTGATCCAGACAGATGCAGCCATCAACCCTGGTAACAGCGGAGGCGCATTATTAAACAGTAACGGTGAACTGATTGGTATCAACACTGTAAAATATGCATCGGAAGATGTTGAAGGAATGGGCTATGCAATCCCGATCAATACAGCTAAGACGATTATTGATGACCTGATCAATGAAAAAACAATACCGGAATCACAGCAGGCATATCTGGGAATCAGCGGACGTGAGATTTCAAGTGATATGGCACAGGCATATAATATGCCGAGCGGCATCTATGTCAGCGAAGTCATGGAAAATTCGCCTGCACAGGACGGCGGTATCCGTGCCGGAGATATTATCACGGAATTTGATGGAAATTCTGTAACATCGATGGAAAGCCTGCAAAACCGGATTTCGAAAAAATCAGCAGGTACATCGGTTACGATCAAAGTACAGCGTCAGAGCCAGATGGGAGGCTATAGCGAACAAACTTTGAAGGTAACACTTGGAAATAAATCACAGATGCAGACGCAATCATATGGAAGCCAGGGGGATACACAATAATTTCCGATTTTTGGAAAAGAAAAATGGAATCTTTTCTCCGATTATGGTATAATAAATGCAGTATCAAACAGAACGGAGAATAGATATGATTGCATTACAGATTGACGATATCAGACAATTTATGCTGCATCTGTTTTCAAAAGAAACATTTGATGCCTTTTGGCTATATGAAGCCGGGGTCAAGATGGGAGTTTCCTATGTGATCGACGGGCTGTTGAATCAGGATTTTTATGACACAGAAGAACGGGAAAACCTGGATGGCAGAACATATGCGCTGTGGAAAGAACAGAAACAGATTGTTTTTGCGATGATCCGCGGTCACAAAACTCCGGAAAATATGAAGATTGTATTGATGTTATCAAAAGAGAATACAGAAAAGATGATCCTTCAGAACAATCTTCCAATCCATCCGGAAGATGTCAGGGGATTGTTTCTGAACATCCATTTTCGGGATGGAATCCTGAATTGTACAACAGGTGTTTCGTTGAAAACATTTACATTAGAAAAAAGCCTGGACTATGTCTGGGATGAGATGGTCAGAAAATATTTTAAATATCAGCAGATTGGTGCACAGTAATTCTGTGCACCATATTTTTGCAATTATGCAAAAATATGGAAAAAAACAGGGGTATCATATTTACAAAATGTGAAATGAGCTTTAAAACTTTTGTATTGCTATTGTCAACTTGAACGATGCCCGATATAATAGCTTTAGGTCTGCGCAAGGTCGCAAAGCGTGTTTTCACGCATTTATTTCCAATAATAGACAATTAGAAAGAAGATTAAATTATGAAAAAAAAAGGATCCGATATTAAAATTATCGTGGCAGCCCATATGGCATATCGGATGCCGGATGATACTCTATATCTGCCTCTGCATGTTGGTGCAGAAGGTAAAAAGGATTTAGGACCCGGTTATCAAAAGGATAATACAGGCGAGCATATTTCGGGAAAAAACTTTTGTTTCTGTGAATTAACCGGTCTTTACTGGGCCTGGAAAAACTTGAATTACGATTATCTGGGGCTGGTTCATTATCGACGATATTTTTCGGTCAGAAAAAAAGGAAGACATCCATTTTCAAGTGTTCTAACAAAGAAAGAAGCAGAAATTTTGTTAAGAAAACACAGCATACTGGTTCCTAAAAAAAGGAATTATTATATTGAAACGTTGTATTCTCATTATGCGCATACGCATTATGCAGAGCATCTGGATGAAATGAGAAAAATCCTCTGTGAGAAATGTCCGGAATATGTGAAAGCGTATGATCGGGTTCTTGATCAGACCAGTGGCTATATGTTTAATATGATGGTCATGAGAAAAGATTATATCGATGCGTATTGCCAATGGTTATTTGATGTGTTATTTGAATTAGAGAGACGGATAGATATGGAATATCTGTCTGATTTTCAGAAAAGATTTTGCGGCAGAGTCGGCGAAATCCTTTTTAATGTATGGCTGACATATATGCAGGATCAAGGGAAAATCAGAAAAGGCGAAATTTTAGAAATTCCATGTATTCATATGGAAAAAATAGACTGGATGAAAAAAATCCGGGCTTTTTTAATGGCAAAAATGTTTCATAAAAAGTATGAGAGCAGTTTTAAGTGAGAGCAGGTGGAAAGATGAATCCGTTAATATCGATTATTTTACCGATTTATAATATTGAAGCGTATCTGCCGACGTGCATGCGTTCTGTATTTGCCCAGACATATGAGAATCTTGAGATCATTATGGTGGACGATGGTTCAACAGATCGATGTCCGGATTTATGCGAACAATACCGGAAGAAGGATCACAGAGTTGTCGTATATCATAAGTGCAATGGCGGCTTGTCAGATGCAAGAAATTACGGGATCGCAAGAGCAAAAGGAGAATATATCACTTGTATCGATCCGGATGATTATGTGGATCCGGATTATGTGGAATATTTGTATTCGTTGATTCGCCGGTATGGTGTGCTGATGTCGATCTGCCAGCATAAGGTCCATTACGCAAATGGGCAGGTAAAGGATCTTGGGCAGAACGGCGAAGAAGTGCTTAAAACGAAACGTTGTTTGAAGAGGATGCTGTATCATGATGTCATCGATACATCTGCTTGGGCAAAATTGTATCATAAAAGCCTGTTTCAGACAGTGCAGTATCCAAAAGGAAAGATTTTCGAGGATATCGGTACAACGTATGCTCTTATGATGCAGTGCAGTAAGATCGCCGTTGGTTATGAATCCAAGTATCATTACAGGTTTCATCCGCAGTCGATCGTTAATGGCGCATTTTCGGTCCGAAAACTGGATCTGATTGAGATGACAGATCGGATGGCAAAAGATGTGCTGCAAAAATACCCGGATTTGGAACAGGCAGTTTTACGGCGGCGGGTGTATGCCAGATTCAGCACATTGAACCAGATGCTGCAGACGGATCAATATCCGGAAGAAAAACAGAAACTCATACGGTTTATTCAACGATATCAAAAAAACATTTTACGGGATAGACTGGCTCCAAAGCGGGATAAGCTGGCAATTCTGTTATTGGGGATAAGCTACCGCATTTATCGGAAGTGTTGGCTGTATTACCAGGGAAGAATCATGAAAGATACGAAAAGAAAGAAAACAGGGGATAAAAAAAACATTGATTTTGTCATACCGTGGGTTGACGGCAGTGACCGGGATTGGCAGAAGAAAAAACAGGCATACGATCCAGAAATAGGGGCGGATGCGGGGGATAATCGATATCGGGACTGGGATACTTTAAAATATTGGTTTCGCGGGGTGGAAGCATTTGCGCCGTGGGTGCATCGGATTTATCTGATCACTGACGGGCAAGTGCCGGAATGGCTGGATCTTACGCATCCGAAACTGACGGTGATTGATCACCGGGATTATATTCCGAATCAATATCTGCCGACATTTAATTCCCATACGATCGAATGGAATCTGCACAGGATCCGGGGATTATCAGAGCAATTTGTTTATTTTAATGATGATATCTTTTTACTAAAGCCGGTAAAACCTTCGCTGTTCTTCCGAAAAGGCCTTCCATGTGATGATGCGATTTTGTCGCCGATCATTATGGAAGGGAAAGAGTCCATGGGAAGGATCTGTACGAATAACATGGGCATTATCAATGAGTATTTTCATAAAAAAGACGTGTTTCGGGCGCATTGGAGAAAATGGCTTACCCTGCGCTACGGCAAACAGCTGCTGCGTACGCTTTGTCTGTTGCCGTGGCATCATATTCCGGGATTTTTTAACGATCACCTTCCACAGCCGTTTTTAAAGTCCACATATGAAGAACTGTGGGAAAGGGAAGGCGCGATGCTGGATGAAGTCTGCTCTCATAAATTTCGGGATTATGTCCGTGATGTCAATCAGTGGCTGCTGCGTTACTGGCAGCTTTGTAAAGGGGAATTCGTGCCGATTTCTCCGAAGAGAGGAAGATGTTATGATGACGTGTGTGAAGAGGCGCTCCGGACGATCAGGCGCCAGGAATGTGAAGTAATCTGTGTGAATGACAGTCGGGAGAAAGATTTTGAAGGAAGCAAGAGAGCGCTGCATGCCGCATTTGAAAACATCCTTCCGAAAAGATCGCAGTTTGAAGTAAAGTGATTGGGGTTTTGAGATGGAATATTATATAAGAGAATTATTATCCGAGACAAAAGAAAAAGAGCGGGAAAAGCATGCGGGTGGAAAAGCGAGAAAAGACGTCAATGAACTGTTTGAGAGAGAAGGCATGAAACATATCGATTTTCATGCTAATGATGAAGCACGGGAGAAAGGAAATCTTTTTCAGAAGATGATCTATCATCTGTTTTCCCTGCGGTGCTGGATGAAAAAGACCAAACGGCTGAAAAAAGGGGATACGCTGTATGTGCAGTTTCCGACAGCTGACCATTTTATCTTTCAGGGTCTTTTCTTTGGATGGCTCAGAATGAGAAAGATCCACATTGTACTGCTGATCCATGATCTGATGCTGCTTCGCGAAGCACTGCGAAAAGACAAATCGATAAAAGAAAGGATCCGGCTATGGCTGGAGGAGAAGATCACCTTAAAACAATGTTCCTATATGATCGTACATAATGACCGGATGGAACGGTATTTGAAAAACATGCATATCGGACGGAATAAAATAGTCAATCTGCGGATCTTTGATTATTTAATTCCGGGATGGGATGAAGAAAAGGCTTCTAAACGGCAGATCAGCCGGTCAATGCCTGTGATCATCGCGGGAAATTTAAGTCCGTCGAAGGCAGGATATGTGTATCAGCTGCCGGAGGGGTGCCGGTTCCATTTGTATGGAGTTCTTTATGAGGGAGAAGATCATGGATCGAGAACTTATATGGGGGCATTTTTACCGGAAGAATTGCCGTATGTAATGGACGGCAGTTTCGGCCTGGTCTGGGACGGAGAATCTGCGAAAACCTGTTCGGGCATTTACGGAAAGTATCTTCAGATTAATAATCCGCATAAGACTTCGCTGTATCTGGCAAGCGGCATTCCGGTGATCATTTGGGAAAAAGCGGCGCTGGCTGATTTTGTGAAAAAATATAAAGTCGGCATTCCGATAAAATCGCTCGAAGATCTGGAACATACGCTGGAAGCGATAACGGAAGACGAGTACGATGAAATGCTGATACATGCGAAGAAAATGGCGGTAAAGCTCCGCTCCGGGTATTTTACAAAAAGGGCGGTTTCGATATGTCGGAGAAAGATAAGATCATGAAAAAGAAAGAATATATGACAACAGGAGAAGTACTGTTTTTTTGCGCATTATTATGTGAAGTTGTTTCGTTGATGGTCCGTATGACCACAATCCCGTATATGTTTGAGGGAGATTTTTGCTGGACAGTTTTGAAAATGCTTCGTTATGCAGGATATTTGTTGATCGTAGTTAAATTTGCACTTGAGAAGATATCACAAAAAGAAATGATTGTGATCGGCGGGCTCGTCCTGTTGCTTGGGATTGACAGCACCCTAAGCAGCAGAGAATTGTTTATGATGTTTATTTTTATCTATGGCATGAAAGGGGTGCGTTTTAACCGGATCATGCAAGTTTTGCTGCCGTGTTTTATTGCCTGTTTTGCCATGATCGTCATCGGAAGTCAGATTGGACTGGTCGATAATTGGGTATATGGCCTGGATGATGGCCGTATCCGTTATGCGCTCGGTTTCTTTTATCCGAGCCATGTGGCCAGTGTCTTGTTTTATATGACCATGTTGTTTTGTTATGTGAAAAAGGATCGTTTGAAGCTGTGGCATGTAATCTTATTGGAATTGATCAATCTCTGGCAATACGGACAGACGGATACAAAGGCGGGAACGATTTTAACAGCGGCAGCGCTGTTTGTCTTTTACGGCATCAGCCGGCAGAAAAAGGATCTATCTTCAGGCATTGCAGGGAAATGCCTGATCTTTGCATTTCCGGGATGTGCCTTTCTCAGCCTTTTTGCCTGTCTGTTTTACGGGCGGCTTCCGTTTTTAGAAGGGATCAATCATTTTCTGACGGATCGGATCGCGCTTGGCTGGAGGGGAATTCAAAGTTACGGCATTCATCTGTTCGGACAAAAGATCCAATGGGTTGGCCACGGGGGCGTCGGTCAGATTGTGGACAGTCCCCAGGGAGTCTATAACTACGTGGATTGTTCCTATATGAAAATCCTGTTGGAACATGGGCTGATCGTCTGGCTGGTCATTATAGCCGGTTTTACGCTTGCCAGTGTTTGCGCGGTGAGGGCTCATGAAATCTATCTGGCAGCTGCCTTATTGTTTGTTGCCGGATATTCGATGATTGAACCACGGCTTTTAGAACTGGGATTTAATCCATTTATGCTTGTGCTTGCCCATCTGATCGGCTGCCGAGAGTCCTTTTTGGAATCGGAAGAGCAGATGGAAATGCTGGTTGGGGAAAGGAATGATAAAAAAGATGAAACAAAAGTCACTCAAGCTTAATTTCATAATGAATGCGATCTTGACAATGTCTTCGTTCATATTTCCTCTGATCACATTTCCATATGTATCGAGGATCTTACAGCCGGTCGGCACGGGAAGGGTGGCATTTGCAACATCATTGATCACGTATTTTAATATGTTTGCGCAGCTTGGGATACCGACATATGGCGTCCGTGCCTGTGCAAAAGTTCGAGACAACAGGGAAGAACTGACAAGGACGGCGCATGAACTGCTTTTTATCAATCTATTTATGTCACTGCTTTCTTATATCGGGCTTGGAGCTGCGCTGTTTTTTATACCGCGTCTGCGGGAAGAAAAGGCATTGTATCTTGTGATCAGCCTGACGATTTTTTTATCTGCGGTCGGTATGGAATGGCTGTATAAAGCACTGGAACAGTATACGTATATTACGGTCCGGTCGATCACATTTAAATTTGCCGCGTTGATCGCAATGTTTTTGCTCGTCCATGAAAAAGACGATTATGTCATTTACGGAGGGATTACGATCTTTGCGTCCTCAGCTTCAAATATCTTTAACTGGATTCATGCACGCAAGTATATTGATCGAAAGTGGATCGGGAACTATCATATAAAAAAGCATCTGAAGGCAATCTTCATCTTTTTTTCCATGGCCTGCGCAACGATGATCTATACGAATCTGGATGCGGTTATGCTTGGTTTTATGAAAACGGATGAGGATGTCGGATATTATAATGCGGCGGTGAAGATCAAAACGATCCTGGTTAGTATAGTAACCTCGCTCGGAACGGTTTTGCTTCCGCGAGTTTCTTATTATGTAGAACATGGGCAGATGGACAAGTTTCGGGAGATCAGCGCGAAAGCCTTGAATTTCGTTGTGCTCGCAGCGGTTCCTCTTATGATCTATTTTATGATCTTCGCACGATATGGAATTTATTTCCTATCTGGGAGTGCCTATGAAGGATCGATCCTTCCAATGCAGATTATTATGCCGACGTTATTGTTTATCGGCATTACGAATATTTTAGGCATACAGATTCTCGTTCCACTGGGAAAGGAAAAGATCGTTCTGTATTCGGAAATTGCAGGTGCAGTTACGGATCTGATCCTGAATACGCTGCTGATCCCGCCTTTTGCTTCTGCAGGCGCGGCGCTTGGAACACTTGCAGCTGAATTTGTAGTGTTGATCGTACAATATGCAGCATTAAAAGATCTGGTAAAAAATCTTTTTCAAAAGATTTCTTATGGTAAAATAGTGACAGGGATCCTTTTGGGAATATTGGGATCTGTTTGGATCCGGGGATTGCCGCTTGGCAATTTTGCGATTCTGCTTATATCGGCAGTTTTCTTTTTTGGTATTTACGGGGCAGTTTTATTAATATCAAAAGAAGAACTGACAGTAGAACTAACAGACCAGATCCTGAGGAAGATGCTGCACAGAAAATAAAATTCATACAAGAGGAGAGAAAAGGAGAAACATATGAAACAATTTGATTATCTAATCGTCGGTGCCGGGCTTTACGGCTCGGTTTTTGCACATGAGGCGTCAAAAAAAGGAAAAAAGGTTCTCGTTATCGACAAACGGCCGAATATTGCAGGTAATGTCTATACGGAAAAAATCGAAGGAATCCATGTACATAAATATGGAGCGCACATTTTCCATACGAACAATAAAGAAGTATGGGAATATGTCAACCGGTTTGCAGAATTTAACCGTTTTACGAATTCGCCGGTTGCAAATTATAAAGGTGAGATTTATTCAATGCCATTTAATATGTACACTTTTAATAAAATGTGGGGAGTTGTGACACCGGAAGAAGCAGCAAAAAAGATTGAAGAACAAAGAAAAGAGATTTCCGGTGAACCGAAAAACCTGGAAGAACAGGCGATTTCACTCGTAGGAAGGGATATCTATGAGAAATTGATCAAAGGATATACGGAAAAACAGTGGGGAAGAGACTGCAAAGATTTGCCGGCTTTTATCATTAAGCGCCTGCCTGTCCGTCTGACATTTGACAATAATTATTTTAATGCTTTGTATCAGGGAATTCCGATCGGCGGCTATACAAAGATGGTTTCCAATATGCTGGACGGTATCGAGGTACGCCTAGGAGTTGATTATCTGGAACAGAAGGAGGAACTCGATGCGTTAGCCGATCAGGTCGTCTATACCGGTCCAATTGATGCATATTTTGATTTTGAGCTTGGAACACTGGAATACCGTTCGGTAAGATTTGAGAACGAAGTGCTTGATATACCGAATTATCAGGGAAATGCAGCGGTCAATTATACGGATCGTGAAACACCGTGGACGAGGATCATTGAGCATAAGTGGTTTGAATTCGGAAAAGATGAAAACGGGGAAGATCTGCCCAAAACGGTGATCAGCCGGGAATATTCATCGGAATGGAAAGCCGGAGATGAGCCATATTATCCGGTTAATGATGAAAAGAACGGTATCCTCTATGAAAAATATCGAAAACTAGCGGATAAAGAAGAACATGTGATTTTCGGGGGACGCCTCGGAGAGTATAAATATTATGATATGGATGCGGTCATTGCATCTGCTTTGAAAAAAGCCGGAGAATGTTTGGACCGGGCAAAATAATGCCAGGAGGAAATGAGATGGATATGAATCGAATGTTAGACATAAAAGATATGCTGTTCCAGATTGTTCGGAAGTGGAAACGGATCTTTGTCTGGATGATTGTATTTGCAATACTGTTTGATGGATATGGTGCTGTAAAATCTTACAATGATGCGATCCATGCGCAGCAGACAGCAGATCAGACGATAGATCCGTCGTCCTATCGGGAAAGCTTGTCAGCGGACCGTGCGGACGCCGTGGAGAAAGCATTTGATCTGTATAAACAGTATAATGAGATTTATGAATCTTCAAAAGAATACTGCGATCATGCGATCCGCATGAAGCTGGATTATACAGCAGTGCCAACGGTCAATTTCATGTATCAGGTGAGTAATTGTGATAATATTACAGCTCTGTATACATATATTGATGAGGAAATTCTGTCAGATGACTGGTTGGAAACAGCCGTAGAAGAGATGGGCTGGGAAGATGTCCCGCTTTCTTATGTTTCAGAACTGATTTCATTTTCGCAGCTGGATGGGCAGGATTCCGCAAGTCAAAAGGCTTTTAAGATCAAAATTATTTCAACCGACAGAGAATCAGCGGAACTGCTGGGAAATTTGATACAGGAGCAAATCGAGGATCAAGATGCAAAGATCCGATCCGCATTTAACGGTACTGTGCTGACTATAGCCGAGGAGCAATATCGTATTAGTGTGGATGCAGATGTACTGACCGGCCAGCAGTGGCATACGGAGCAGATGAACAATTCTTATAATACGTTGAACAGTCTGGCTAATAATTTTGATGATGGACAAAGAAATTATTATGCAGCATTGATCGAACAGAGTGAAGAAGACGTTCAGGAAGAAGCAGCGGCAGCGGATGAGATTCGGATAAATCCGATTCATCCGAGATCAATTGCTTTCGGGATTTTTGGAGGTGCATTTTTTGCCTGCTGTTATTATGCATTGCGCTATTTTTTCAGCAAGAAGCTACGTTCAATTTCTGACCTGGAAGATTCCATCGGGATGACAATTCTGGAAAAAGTGGAAAGAAAAGGGAAAAAGGTGCAGCATAAGGAATGGATGAAAATGGTCTGTACAAAAATTAAGATCGATGTCAAAAGAGAAGGTTTTACATCTCTGTATTTGACAAGCTCTGTAAATCTTCCGGAAATCGATTCATTAAGAGATCTGTTAGAGGAAGAATTGAAAGTGCTCGGCTGCGAGGTGGCTGCCGGCGGATCCGTCATTTCTGATGCAGATTCCCTGGCGAGTCTTTGCTTAGCGGACAGTGTTGTTTTTCTGGAAGAATTCGATCGTTCTTTTTATGACGATATCGCAAAAGAAATGGAAATATGTCAAAAAAATAACATTTCTGTCATTGGAACAGTGGTTTTTCATTAAAAAAAGTGATAAAATAAAAAGCGTTACAGGTTCACTTGGGTTATATAATATAAGGAGAAAAATGTGAAAACTACATTAGTGATTATGGCGGCCGGAATCGGTTCCCGTTTTGGCGGCGGAATTAAACAGCTGGAACCGGTTGGTAAACATGGAGAGATCATTATGGATTATTCTATCCACGATGCAATTGAAGTCGGATTTGATAAAATCATTTTTATCATCCGTAAGGATATTGAAGAAGCATTTCAGGAAATTATCGGAAATCGTATTGAAAAGATTGCGGATAAACTGGGTGTTGAGATCGCATACGCATTTCAAGATCCGGATAATCTTCCGGAAGGGATTGTTCGTCCTGCAGAGCGGACAAAACCGTGGGGAACCGGTCATGCAGTCTTAGCGTGTAAAGGTATTCTGCATGAGCCGTTTGCCGTGATCAATGCGGATGATTATTATGGAAAAGAAGCATTTGCCAGAATTTATGATTTCCTGCAGGGATATACGAAAGGAAACCCATATGAATTTTCTATGGCAGGTTTTATTATGAAGAATACCCTGAGTGATAATGGCGGAGTAACCCGCGGGATTGCACGTGTGGATGAGAATAATTATCTGATCGGCGTGGATGAAACATCCAATATCGTAAAGACGCCGGACGGTGCAGCAGTTGATAAAGATGGAGAATTGATCCCTGTCGATGCTGAATCCTATGTTTCCATGAATATGTGGGGGCTTACGCCGGAATATATGGATCTTTTGGAAGAAGGATTTCAGGAGTTTTTTAAACATATTGAAGGCAATGAATTAAAAGCGGAATATCTTTTACCAATCCACATTGATGAACTGCTTCAGGCAGGAAAGATTTCCGTTAAGGTATTGGATACAAAAGATAAGTGGTTTGGCGTTACTTATAAAGAAGATAAGGAATCAGTCATAAAGTCATTCCGCAAATTGCTGGATGAAGGTGTTTACCTGGAAGATCTGTTCAGTGATTTAATGAAATAGAGATATAGGAAGTCGGAAAAAGTGCTGTTCGATCACCAGAAAAATGATGGAATGGCACTTTTTTTTCGGAAAGATAGAAGGGGGACAGTAGATATTTAATTTTTTAAAAGTTGCTAGTATAATGGAGATAGATCTTACTGTATCATGATCAATGATACAAATTTATAAAAATTGGAGATATAATATGAGGATTGTAATTATTGGCGATGGAAAAGTCGGACATAAGATTGCAGCAGCACTGTCAGAAGAACAGTATGATGTAGTTATGATCGACCGGAATGAGCAGAAGTTAACAAATACGGCGAATACACTGGACGTATTATGTTTATTTGGAGACGGCGCTGATGCGGAAGTTTTAAACCGTGCAGATGTCAGACATGCAGATCTTGTCATTGCATGCACATCGTCCGATGAATTAAATATGTTAAGCTGTCTGCTTGCAAAAAGGCTCGGAGCAAATTACACGATTGCACGTGTTCGTAATCCGATTTACTATGAGCAGATTGATCTCTTGAAAGAGGATCTGCATTTGAGTATGGCAGTAAATCCGGAACTGGAAACAGCGAATGAGATCATGCGGGTACTCTCGTTTTCTGCCGTGACAAAGGTAGAGAGTTTTGTAAAAGGCCGGGTGGAACTTATTGAGTTCCCGCTTAAAAAGGGAACGCCGTTAGATGGTCTCATTTTGAAAGAACTTTATCGAAAACATCAGGTGAAAGCTCTGATCTGTGCAGTTTCACGCGGATCAAATGTTTTTATTCCGGATGGGGAATTTGTGTTACAGGCTGGTGATAAATTAAATGTCGTAGCAAGCCATTTGGAACTGGAACGTTTCTTCCGTGCAATCGGACAAAAAAGTATGCCGGTGCGGAATGTATTGATCATTGGAGGCGGGCACATCAGCTATTATCTTGCAAAAGAGCTGTTAAAGCTTCGCATGCGGGTAAAAATCATCGATGAGGACTATCAACGGTGTGAGGTTTTATGCGAGGCATTGCCGGAAGCAACGATTATCAATGGAAGTGCACGTGACCATGAACTGCTGATTGAAGAAGGAATCCGGGAAGCGGATGTGCTTGTGTCGCTTGTAGGAAATGATGAACTGAATATGCTGACTGCCTTGTATGCTTATAAGCAGGGAGTGAAAAAGATTATCGCAAAGGTAAATGAAGAGGATATGACGGATATGGTGGATGCAATGGGAATTGACAGCGTTGTTTCTCCCAAATCGGTGACGGCAGATCGTATTTTATCTTATGTAAGAGCTAGACAGAATTCATTTTGCAGTGCAAATGTAGAGACGATGTATCATCTTGTTAATGGACAGATTGAAGCTTTGGAATTTTTCATTGGAACAGATGCAAAATACATCCATATTCCATTGAAGGATCTGCCGATCAAATCCAACCATCTCGTTGCGGCAATCGTACGCGGACGGGATGTGATCATACCAAATGGAAATGATGTGATCAAAGCAGGAGATAGTGTCGTGATCGTAACGAAAAATAAAAAGATCCAGAGAATGGAAGATATTTTCACAGATACCGGTTTGTTAAGAACCGGAAGGAACGGAAAGGAAGCGAAATAATCGATGAATGCTCAAATGATCCGTTACATATTAGGGCGGATGTTGGGGATTGAAGGACTTGTTTTACTGATTCCTATGCTGATTGCTATTTTGTATCATGAAGACAGTTGGACCAGTTTTTTATATACGAGTGTGATCTTGCTGGTCATTGCCTTTTTGATCGGAAGAAAGAGGCCGCAGGATTTTCGGATTTATGGAAAAGAAGGGTTTGTTATCGTCGGATTCGCCTGGATCTTATGGTCTTTGTTCGGGGCAGTGCCATTTACGATGTCCGGCAGCATTCCGTCGTATCTCAATGCTGTATTTGAAACGGTTTCCGGATTTACAACGACTGGATCCACGATTTTAAGTGAAATTGAGGGAATGCCGTATGGCATGCTGTTCTGGCGGAACTTTACCCATTGGATCGGGGGCATGGGTGTGCTCGTGTTTGCCCTGATGCTGACGACGCTGAATGATAAAAATGCGATGTTTCTGATGCGTGCGGAAGTTCCGGGACCGGAGAAGGATAAGATGATCCCGCAGGCACGGAAAAATGCGCTTTTGCTTTATGTAATGTATTTTGTGCTTACGGCTGCGCAGATCATCCTTCTGAAGATTGGAGGAATGTCTCTGTATGACAGCGTGCTCCATGCGTTCAGTACGGCGGGTACCGGCGGCTTTTCACCTAAAAATACGAGCGTTGCTTATTATGACAGCGCCTACATTGACGGAGTGATCACAGTTTTTATGGTGCTGTTCGGAGTAAACTTTAATATGTATTTTCTGATTTTAATGAAAGATATCAAGAGCATCTTTAAAAATGAGGAATTACGGGTATATCTCGGTATTATCGCAGGAACGATCCTATTGATCACGATGAATATTACCCATATGTACGGAAGCGTGCTGAAAGCATTTCGATATGCAGCTTTTCAAGTGACAACTATTATTTCGACGACCGGATTCATGACTGCAGATTATGACCTCTGGCCGGAATTTTCCAAATGTCTGTTGCTCATGGTCATGGTTATTGGGGCATGCGGAGGTTCGACCGGCGGCGGAATTAAAGTGTCACGGCTTCTTGTTATGTTTAAGAGTATCCATAGAGAAATCAAACAGCTGCTTCATCCGAGATCGGTCAATAGAATGATGATGAATGGGAAAACAATTACTGATAACAGCATCCGCGGAATCTATATCTACTTTTTTGCCTATGTGATCATTGTCGTCATATCTACGATTCTCGTTTCCCTGGATAATTATGATCTTGGTACATCTTTCAGTGCTGTTTTAACGACAATAAATAATGTCGGACCTGGAATTTCCAAAGTAGGGCCAACTTGCAATTTCGGATTTCTTTCTCCGTTTACGAAAATTGTTTTATGTGTGGATATGCTGGTCGGACGGTTAGAAATCTTTCCATTTTTGATGATCGCATCTCCATCTCTATGGAGAAAGAAATTTTAAAAAATGAGGATGGATAAATAATCTTGCTCTTTTTGACGCATTCTAACTATGTATTATCATAAATGGAGGTAAAAGATATGAATCAGGATTCTGTTTCTCTTCTTCAGGAATGCAATGCAGGAGCAAAGATGGGATTAAAATCTATTAATGAAGTTATGGATCGTGTCTGCAGTTCCGGGTTAAAGCAGACATTATCCAAAAGCCGTGCGGCACATGAAAAAATTCAGTGCCAGACAAATGCGATGCTTT
This sequence comes from Candidatus Fimousia stercorigallinarum, assembly GCA_018715775.1. Taxonomy (GTDB): domain Bacteria; phylum Bacillota; class Clostridia; order Lachnospirales; family Lachnospiraceae; genus Fimousia; species Fimousia stercorigallinarum. The sequence continues at coordinate 31,607 of DVKZ01000103.1, forward strand.
ATAAAGATCAACAAGATGGCAAAGATCCGGATATAATGGCTTCTGCGATGTCATGGATGAAGACAAATGCAAAGATGGCAATGGATGATTCGGATCAGACGATCGCAAACCTGATCACGGATGGATGCAATATGGGCATTACGTCGTTAAACCGCTATTTGAATCAGTATCAGGATGCGGATATGCAGGCAAAGGCAATTGCAAAGGATCTGATCTCGATCGAAGAAAAGCTCGCAAAAGATCTAAGAAGCTATTTGTAACAGAATAGAGAATTTTTTCGAAAAAGGCATTTTTATGATGCCTTTTTCTGCTATAATAGAAGTTACAGATTAAAGAAAAGAAGGAGAATTATGAATCATCAAAATGATTTCAGTGTGGGGAGTGTTCGGAGTAATATTATCGCGCAGGCAGTGCCGCTGACGATTGCACAGCTGATCCAGCTGCTGTATAATATTGTCGACCGTATGTATATTGGACATATGGAGGGAAACTCATCTCTTGCGCTGACCGGGATTGGATTGACGTTTCCGGTTGTCATGCTTGTTATTGCATTTACCAATTTATTCGGGCAGGGAGGCGCTGCCCTGTGTTCCATTGCCAGAGGCGCTGGTGATAAAAAACGGGCGGAAAATATCATGGGTAACTCTATGACGATGCTGCTTGGTGGCGGCGTTTTGATCATGTTGGCATGTTACATATGGAAAAAATCGATCTTGTATGCATTTGGCGCAAGTGATGCGACTTATGTATATGCAAATGAATATTTGAATATTTATCTGCTAGGGACAGTCTTTGTTATGGTCAGCACCGGGATGAATAACTATATTAACAGTCAGGGCTTTCCGAAAACAGGTATGGTATCGATCATGATCGGAGCAGTGTTGAATATTGTCCTGGATCCGGTTTTTATTTTTGTTCTGGATATGGGAATCACCGGTGCAGCGATCGCGACCGTGATCTCCCAGTTTGTTTCGGCACTGTGGGTTATGCAGTTTTTACTGAGTAAAAAGGCGATACTCGATTTAAATTTATCATCTATGAAACTGCGCTGGTCGTTGATGAAAGATATTATGGGACTCGGACTTACAGGATTTATCCTGCAGTTTACAAACTGTACCGTTCATGTCGTATGCAATATGACGCTCAGCGTATACGGTGGAGATCTCTATGTTGGGATTAATACAGTTCTCGGATCGATCCGGGATATTTTTCAGCTTCCGATCCAGGGAATCACCGCCGGATGCCAACCGGTTCTTGGCTATAATTACGGTGCCAAAGAGTATCAGAGAGTGAAAGAAGGAATCCGGTTTACAGCATTTACAGGCATTGCCTATACATTGATCGCCTGGCTACTGATCTTTGTATTTCCGGAATTTTTTATTCGAATTTTTAACAGCGATCCGGATTTGATCAAATATGGTACAACTGCCATTCATATTTATTTTTTCGGATTTTTTATGATGGCGTTTCAGTTTTGCGGACAGTCGGTATTTACCGGATTGGGGAAGGCAAAATTTGCAGTATTTTTCTCTATTTTCCGAAAAGTGATCATTGTTGTGCCTTTGACGATCCTGCTCCCGCGGGTGCTGGGCGTTCACGGAGTGTTTATCGCGGAGCCGATTTCCAATGCTGTTGGGGGTCTGGCTTGTTTTATTACAATGTATATGACTATATACCGAAAGTTGTAATGGTTTTTAAAGGAGAAGAAAATAAGGGAAAAGGAGAGAAATATGACAAAAGAGATGAGAAAAGAGAATCCACTGGGCGTTCTGCCTGTGGAGCAGTTATTAGTGAAGTTTGCTGTACCGAGCATTATCGCAATGATCGTCAGTGCGCTGTATAATATTGTAGATCAGTTTTTTATCGGGCACAGTGTCGGCCCACTTGGAAATGCCGCAACGAATATCGCTTTTCCGCTGACGACATCTTGTGTATCGATCGCATTGCTTTGCGGGATCGGCGGTGCCTCTGCGTTTAACCTGGCGATGGGAGAAGGAGATCGGAAACGCGCGGCATTTTATATGGGGAATGCGCTGTTTGCCATGACGGCAGGCGGTGTGATCCTGGCGGTTATAACGGAGATTTTTTTAACGCCGTTGGTATACCTTTTCGGTTCACCGGAAAATGTAGCCGGATATGCGATTTCCTATATTCGTATTACGGCTGTCGGCTTTCCGTTTTTGATCTTATCTTCCGGTGGAGGGCATCTGATCCGCGCGGATGGCAGCCCGAAGTTTTCTATGATCTGCAATCTCACCGGTGCGGTGATCAATACGTTTTTGGACGCGCTGTTTGTGTTCGGCTTTCATATGGGGATGGAAGGAGCTGCTCTGGCAACGGTGGTCGGACAAGTAGTATCCGGCCTTATGGCAATTCGGTATTTGTCCCGCTGTAAGACAGTTTCTCTGAAGAAAGAACATCTGATCCCTCAGGGTCGATATATCGGACGGGTTATGTCACTTGGAGCTGCGCCGTGTACGAATCAGCTTGCCATGATGATTGTACAGATCGTGATGAACCGGTCTCTGACATATTATGGAAGTCTTTCCTCTTATGGAGAGGCGGTACCACTTGCATGTTCCGGCATTATTTCAAAAGTAAATATGGTATTTTTTTCTTTTATTATCGGAATTTCTCAGGGATTGCAGCCGATTATCAGTTTTAATTATGGAGCAGGTAAGTTTTTGCGTGTAAAAGCCGCATATTTAAGAGCGGCATTTTACGGAGCTGTTTTATCAATTGGAGCATTTCTTTTGTTTCAGATTTTTCCCAGACCGATCATCGCTTTGTTTGGGGAGGGAACAGAAGAATATTTTGCATTTGCGGAAACCTATTTTCGTGTATTCTTATTCTTTACTTTTCTGAATTTTATCCAGCCGATCACATCCAACTGTTTTACGGCGATCGGAAAACCGAAAAAGGGAATGTTTTTGTCCTTAACAAGACAGATTTTGTTTTTACTTCCGTTGATCGTGCTGCTGCCGTTGGTGTTTGGGATTGATGGTATTTTATATGCCGGTCCGATCGCGGATGGAATGGCAGGAATCGTTGCGATTACGATGATCGTGCGGGAACTGGGACAGGAGCATTATAAGACGACAAAGATATAAGATTTATCTTGCTGATCGATTCGGAAGAGGATATAATAGAACTGGTCTAAGAGAAGGAGGATTGTATGAAAAAAGTAGAAGATTATATTACAGCGATTCCGGATTTTCCGGAAGAAGGTATAATTTTTAGAGATATTACGTCTGTATTGCAGGATGCAGAAGGATTTCAGCTTGCGATTGATGAGCTGCAGAAGCTGGTTGAGACGGTTGAATGCGATGTGATCGCGGGAACAGAATCCAGAGGATTTTTGTTTGGTGCACCGATCGCCTATAATTTAAAAAAGCCGTTTGTATTAGTGCGGAAAAAAGGGAAACTGCCGAGAGAGACGGTTTCTCAGCAATATGAGCTGGAATATGGAACAGCAGAGATCGAGATGCACAGAGATTCGATCAAACCGGGACAGAAGGTCGTGATTATCGATGACCTGATTGCAACGGGAGGAACGGTAGAAGCTGCAGCAAAGCTGATTGAAAAGCTTGGAGGCGAAGTAACAAAGATGGTATTTCTGATCGAGCTGGCCGGCTTGGAAGGAAGAAAAAAACTGGCTGCTTATGATGTTGGGTCAGTTGTTGTTTACGCAGGAAAATAATTATAGAAAATAAGGAGAAAAGAAATCGATATGGATGGTCAAAAGTTAGCACAGCTGCTGTTTCCAAATGTAACAGCAACGATTGACGATATGGAAGCAAGATTTCCGGAAAGAAATCTTCCGGAAGGTGCCCAGGTAACCCGTATGGGTCCGAGTCCGACCGGATTTATTCATCTGGGAAATTTATACAGCGCCCTGGCAGATGAAAGGATTGCCCATCAGAGTGGCGGCGTTTTTTATCTGCGGATCGAGGATACCGATGATAAACGGAAAGTAGAGGGTGCAGAGGAAATCATCATTTCTGTATTAAAATATTTCGGTATTGAATTTGATCAGGGAGCCGGTATCCATTCACCGGAGAGCGATGTTTATGGTCCGTACTATCAGCGTCAGAGAGCGGATATCTATCATGTATATGCGAAAGATCTTGTTGCAAGAGGACTCGCTTATCCATGCTTCTGTACAGAAGAAGAAATTGCGGATATGAAAGAAAAGCAAAAAGAACAGAATGTGATCACCGGTTACCATACGACATGGGCACGCTGCAGAGATTTATCTTATGAAGAGGTTGAAAAACGTATAAAAGAGGGACAGCCATATGTATTGCGTCTCCGTTCACAGGGAGAGGAAGGCAGAGAGATTATTTTCCGAGATCAGATCCGCGGAAGTGTAAAGTTCCCGGAAAATATCATGGATATCGTGCTGTTAAAGCGCGATGGAATTCCGACGTATCATTTTGCGCATGCGATTGACGATCATTTGATGCATACAACGATGGTAATTCGCGGAGAGGAATGGTTATCTTCGGTCCCGACCCATGTAGAATTGCACAAAGTATTAGGTTTCCGCCTGCCAAAATATGCACACACGGCGCATTTGATGAAGATGGAAAATGGCGGAAAACGGAAATTATCCAAGAGAAAAGATCCGGAATTATCTCTGGATTATTACCGGCAGGACGGCTATCATCCACAGGGCGTAAAAGTTTATCTGATGACATTGCTAAATTCTAACTTTGAACAGTGGTATGATAAACATCCGAACAGTCCGATCACGGACTTCCAGTACAGCGTGAAGAAGATGAGCAAATCCGGTGCGTTGTTTGATATCATGAAGTTAAATGATATTTGTAAAAATGAATTTTCCAAGTTAGAACCGGAAGAAGTTTATGAGTTCTTATATACATGGACCAAAACATATCATCCGGAGATGGAGGATATTTATTTTGCGGATAAAGATAAGTTTATCCGGATTCTGGAACTCGGCATGGGAGTACACCAGAAGCGCCGCAGAAAAGATTATATCAATGCAAAGCAGATCATGAGCACGATCCACTATTTCTTCGATGAAACATACGAGCAGATCGATGAACAGCGGTATGATGATGAAACGGTAAAGGCCGTTTTAGAGGCATATTTAGAAAGCTATGACCATAATGACGATGCGAATACATGGTTTAACAAGGTTAAAGAAATCGGGGAAAGATTTGGGTTTACCGGCAATATGAAAGAATATAAAAAGAATCCGGATGCTTATAAAGGTAATGTTTCACATGTTGCAGAAATTATCCGTATTGCAACGGTCGGACAGGCAAACTCACCGGATCAGTGGACGATTTATCATATCATCGGTGAAGAAATGATGAGAAGACGAATTCAGAATTTCCTGGAACGATGATAAGAGGAATCATCAATATGAAAAGGGACAGAAGGATTTCTGTTCCTTTTTCATTTATAATTGTTAATGATATAGTAAAAAAATAGTAAGATTTTCATGATAAGATAATACTATGAAGGGAGATGATGATATGAGATGTTTTTTCTTTCAAAAAGGTTTTTTTGATCTGTTTTTTATATTCATTTTGTTACTGATTATTGGAATTATTGTGTTTGTTATGATCAGCTGCTTCATTGAATGGCGGGAGAACAATGAAAGTGACAGAATCGATACAGATGCGGTTGTACGCGCAAAGAGGATGCGTATTTCGAGAGGAGAAAATATACATAATATCACATCTTTCTATGCAACTTTTGAAATGGGAAATGGTGACCGGAAAGAGTTCTTGATATCCGGAAGTGAATATGGGCAACTCGCAGAAGGAGATATCGGAAGATTATCTTTTCAGGGAACCAGATATCTGGGATTTTTGAGAAAATGATTGAAAAGAGGGAAAATAACTTATGGATCACGCAAATATTTTAATTATTGAAGATGATGAGGATATTAGAGAAGGCGTAAGAATTCTTCTGGAAGGAGAAGATTATAACGTTATTGAAGCAGAAAATGGAAGAAAAGGACTGCAGCTGCTGGATGATTCGATCGATCTTGTTATATTGGATATTATGATGCCGGGAATGTCTGGGCTTCGTACATGTGAAGAGATTCGGAAGATTTCTTATGTTCCGGTACTTTTTTTGACTGCAAAAACGCAGGAGTCGGATAAGTTGATCGGATTGATGGCGGGAGGCGATGATTATCTGTCGAAGCCGTTTTCTTATACGGAACTGCTGGG
>DVKZ01000012.1 GCA_018715775.1 Candidatus Fimousia stercorigallinarum
AGAACCATATCTCATACCAACGATATCGCTGGATACGATTTCATCTGTATTGTATCCGAAAGATTCTGTAGAAGCTGCTTTCATAGCTGCATTGATTTCGTCAACAGAAGGTGTTCCTTCAACAACTGCTGTTAAGATTGTTGTAGATCCTGTAGGAGTTGGAACACGCTGAGCAGCTCCGATTAATTTACCATTTAATTCTGGAATAACTAATCCGATAGCTTTAGCTGCACCTGTGCTGTTAGGTACGATATTGATTGCTGCTGCACGAGATCTTCTTAAGTCACCTTTTCTCTGTGGTCCGTCAAGTGTCATCTGATCGCCTGTGTAAGCGTGGATTGTACACATGATACCGGATTTGATAGGTGTTAAGTCATTTAATGCTTTAGCCATAGGGGCTAAACAGTTTGTTGTACAAGAAGCTGCAGAAATAACTGTATCTTCTGGTTTTAAGTCTGTATGGTTTACATTGTAAACGATTGTAGGAAGATCATTTCCTGCTGGTGCAGAAATGACAACTTTACGAGCACCTGCTTTGATGTGAGCTTCTGCTTTCGCTTTAGATGTATAGAAACCTGTACATTCTAATACAACGTCAACACCGATTTCTCCCCATGGAAGTTCTTCAGCGTTAGCTTTTGCATAGATTTTGATTTCTTTTCCATCAACTGTAATAGAATCTTCTCCAGCTGTTACTGTGTCAGCTTTTTCATATTTACCCTGAGAAGAGTCATATTTTAATAAGTGAGCTAACATTTTTGGAGATGTTAAGTCGTTGATTGCAACTACTTCATATCCTTCTGCTCCGAACATCTGTCTGAATGCAAGACGTCCAATACGTCCAAATCCATTGATTGCTACTTTTACTGCCATCTTATAATTCCTCCTAAGTCTTTTATAAAGATTCTTTCTTGACATTGTTATGTCAAACTTTATATTTATTCTAACCAATAATGAGCAAAAATTCAAGTACCTTTTGAAAATAAAGAAATGTATACAGTATACATTCTTTCCATTGTCCTTTGTTAAAAAGATTTAATTTTATTTTTAAAGGAGATTTCTTTTTTTGCATATTTCTCAATAAATGTTCATAAAACCGTTATTTTCTCCGCTTTTTTCACGATTTTATCATGTAGATGCCTCCATCTTTCTACTATATTAATGTCTATATATCTTTGATATTTTTTTAACATTTTTGCATAAACTTGTCGCGAATTGTATAATAATAAAAAATTAATACCGGGAGGATTTTACTTATGATTATATCAGACTGCCATCTGCATTCATCTTTTTCCAGTGATTCCAATGCACCGCTGGAATCTATGGTACAACAGGCGATCCGTCTGAACTTAAAGGCAATCTGCATGACAGAACATTTGGATTATGATTATCCGCCAAATTCTGAGAATCTGACATTTTTATTGGATTTTGACGCATATAAACGGACCCTGTTTGCACTCAGGGAAAAATATCAGGATCAGATTGAATTGTTGTTTGGGATTGAGATGGGACTTATGGACTATCTCGGAGATCGTTATAAAAAAGTAGCCGATGCGTATCCTTTTGATTTTATCATCAGTTCTTCCCATCTGGTCAATGGCATTGATCCGTATGAACCTGAATTTTTCCGGGAACATGGTGTTTTTAAAGGCATGCAGCTTTATTTTGAATCAATTTTGAAGAATGTAGAAAACTGTACACAGCTCGATTATCAGGTATACGGACATCTGGATTATGCAATCCGTTATGCCCCTGAGAAGAATGCTTCGTTCCGTTTCCAGGATTACCGGGACATCATTGAAGAAATCTTAAAAAAACTGATCCGGATGGATAAAGGAATTGAAGTAAATTCAACCGGCCTCCGCTACGGCCTCGGACATCCGAATCCACATTTTGATATTTTAAAATGCTATCACGACCTGGGCGGTGAAATCATCAGCGTAGGATCTGATGCTCATAAACCGGAGCACATGGCCTATGCATTTGATAAGGTTGCTGATATTTTGCTACAGGCAGGATTCAAACACTATACACTGTTCCGTGCCAGAGAACCATACGATATCCCGCTGATTTAAAAGCAAGTTGGATTTTAGGCGGTAGGAATTTGCAGCCTCCTACCGCTTATTTTTATACATCCTGGATTTTAGTCTGTAGAAATTCGCTGCCTTCTACGGACTCAATCAGCGCTCCTTGCATTTCCAGCGGTAGCCATTCTCCATTTTCTACGGACTCAATCAACGCTTCTTACAATCTAAGCGGTAGCCATCCTCCATTTTCTACGGACTCAATCAGCGCTCCTTGCAATCTAAGCGGTAGCCAGCCTTGATTTTCTGCGGACTCAACAAGAATCCTTCTACATTTGAGCGGTAGTTCGCAATCTACAAGCATAAAAACGGCAACGCGTCAAAAAATACCACATTCCACGATTGCATGAATTAAAAAAATTTCAAAAGATCTTTGACCTCATCAATCTCTTTTTGAATTTCAAAATCCTTTTCCACAAGCAGCAATTCTTTGTTGTAATAAAAATACTTTTCGCATCCGAAGCGGCTGATATATTTTGCGGTATAATAGTTCGCTGTTAACTCTGATACGAACCAGACAAGTTCCTGTCCTTCTCCGAACGCCTCTTCCAAAAAGACAAAGGCGTTGTCAAGCTCTTTTCCGCATTCATCCAGCAGTTCTTTTCGAAGAGAAACCTGTGATGCAAAAGCTTCTTTTACATCGTCAAATCCTTTCTGAGCCATGATCGGCACATATTCTTCCAGCTGTCTGCACAATCTTCTTGCCCGCGTTTCTGATTCCGGATCTAGCATCTCCCGCTCTTTCATCTGCTCAATTTTCATCTTCTGGCGTTTTAATACGATCGCTGCATCATTTTCCACCTGCACTTCCTTTAAAACACGAAATAGTTCATTCGTATAAAGATCCTGATCGAGCGCTTCCCGGATGTCTGCTGCCAGACGCGTAAGCAGCAGGCTGATCATGCTGATCTTTTCGTCAAATTGTGCTTTCTGAAGCGATTCCAAAGCGGATTTCTGGATTTTTCCGGCTAAAATTTCATCCACTTTATAAATATTCTGGTATTTATAATACAGATCCAGATAATTGGCAAAGTCCTTTGCGATCCGCTTATGCTGTACATACTGGATTACAACATCTTCCGTAATCTCATAACCCAGTTCTTCATACAGATACATGATCTCCGACAGATCTTCCCAGCCGCGGGCAGTCACAAATTCTTTACCGTCAACAGTCGTTTCGATCCGATAAAAATCCTCTTTCCGGGCTTCCAGATATGCCAAAATAGAAGAGTGGATATTTTTTTCATATGCGTATTCTTTCCAGATCGTATAATCTTCTTCAACATTGATTTTTTTTACGCGGTCAAGAGTTACAATATCGAAATCACGCACCGATTTATTGTATTCCGGCGGGTTGCCTGCAGCGACGATCATCCATCCTTCCGGTACCTTATGATTTCCGAACATTTTGCACTGCAAAAACTGCAGCATCGTCGGCGCCAGCGTTTCCGAAACACAATTGATCTCATCAATGAATAAAATGCCCTCTTTATGTCCTGAAATTTCCATTTTGTCATAGACGGACGCTATGATCTCGCTCATCGTATATTCCGTGATAGAGTATTCTCTTCCATCGTATTCCTTTTTTTCGATAAACGGCAGACCGATCGCACTCTGTCTTGTATGATGTGTGATCGTATAGGAGACAAGACCGATTCCGCATTCTTTTGCGATCTGCTCCATGATCGCCGTCTTCCCGATCCCGGGAGGACCCATCAGGAGCACCGGTCTTTGCCGGACTGCTTCTATCCGGTATCTGCCATACTCATCCTTTTTCATATATGCTTCTATCGTATGTTTTAATTCTTCTTTTGCCTGTTTTATATTCATCGTCTTCTATCCTCCCTATGACCTGTCCGGCCATTTCGCATCAGATCCTGGGGTTCCAGAATCAGTTTGATTGCCCATGGCGGTACTTGAACATCGCCGCCATCTGACCGCATAAATACAAATGCCGTCTGATAATCCGGCGCTTTTTTCGGAAAAATTCCATTTCCATCCGTAAAATAAAGAAGACCTTTTAGATCCTGTATCTTCTTTTCTCTTTTCAGCTGTTCTACATGATCAAAGACCGGCCGGAAATCTGTTCCGCCGCAGCCTTTCACTTCCAGTTCCTGCATATACATTTCCATCTGGTTTAAATCAGTAATCTGCGTATCATCCCGAACCCGGTCGTCACACTGCAGAATGTGAATATTTACGGTGGAAAAGTACTGGTCCGTCTCCATAAGTACCTGATATGTTTGTTCCAAAAACTCCCTGACGAGGTCCCCGGAACACGACATTGACGTATCGATCGCAATGACAAAATCCCGGATTTTTTTCGTCTCTTTCCATTCCTGTGGCTCGATAAACGGCATGTTACCGTACATGGTAAGTCCGTAAGTATAATAATTATAATCAAAACTGTCCGGATCGATCACTGCTTCTTCCCGCAGAACGGAAAATTTCCGCAGAAAATCCGTATATTGAAACCGCTCTCGGTTTTCAAGCTTTAAGGTTTTGGAAAGTACATCCCCATCCTGTCCGGCGTTATCCGCAAATTGTTCCAGTGACATCTGCACTTTTTTGCTGATATCATCCCACTTCTTCTGTCTCTGTTTCAGCGGCGGCTGGTTCGGCTGGCGCTTTTCCTCTTCCCAGAAAGAATGATCATCCGTCTCAAATTCCTTTAACAGCTGATCAAATTCTTCCTGTGTCATTTTGGTCTTTAACAGCACCTCATACACCCGTTCTGCGCTCAACACATGAGTCTTTTGCTTCCAGTTTTCATACAGCCCGGACCGATATTCAGAAACTGACAGATGCACTGCCGCATTCTGCCATTCGTCCAGGATGGATTCTACAACGATATCGCATGCCAGGTTCCAATAATCATAAAACCTTCCGTCTCTGTGAAACGGATGTCCGAACAAACAGTGCAGCATCATATGGACATAGGCACGATTCATATAGATTTTCCCTTTTTCATAAGTTTCGATCACATATTTTTCGTTGTAAAAGATACGGTCACCGTCTGTACCGAGAAATTTTGTCGTTTCATTTCTCATCATTGTAAAAGAATAGATCGCCGTATCAAAATGCCTCATGGACAAGTGCAGCTGTGTCCTGGATGCATCCCATATACTTTTACATATTTGATTGATTCTGCGGTTAAATGCTATTGTTTCTTTCATCTCTGCTCCTAAAATACAAATTCCTCTTCTACTTCCGAAAAATAACGGTTTTGATATTCCATTAAATATGCCATGCATTCAATCTTCTGTTCCCGTCCCGCCTTTTCCAGATACCGATCCATATCTTCTTTCCTGAATAATCCGCACTCTGCTGCCAGGCGCAGCCCTTTCTGGTCATTCTCATCGATCTTGTTTAGAATATAGCTGTCCGCATGTTTGGATAAATAATCGATATAAGTCTCTTTTTCTCTTTCGCAAAGATGGTATGGATACTTTAACCGATCCTCGATGAGTTCAAACAGTGTTCCCTGCTGTTCTTCCCGCTTTGCTACCGCAAATAAAAAGTCATATTCTGAATAATCCAATTCCGCTTTGCTCACGCACCGCTGATATGCATCCCCGGATCCGTAAACCACTTCATGGAACACTCTGGAATTAATATCAATTTCATAATCATAATTGTAAGAAGGAATCAGTATCTTTGCTTCTCCATCCGGATAATGGATAAAAAAAGTCAGCTCATGTGTCAGATCAGCGACGATATTTTTAATACATGCCGTCTTTTTACTGTCGGAATCGATTTCTACTTTTTGCAGGCGGTCACAGTTTTTGAACGCTCCGTCTTCAATCTGAAATAAGTCTCCGGGCATTCGAACGAGCCTTAAATTCCGGCAATTATAAAATGCATGTTTTCCGATCTTTTTGACCGAATCCGGAATCGTGACTTCTTCTAATTCCCGGATCCCACTGTATTCATAGTTTTCAATGATTTCTTTTCCTTCTGGTATTTTTAACACTTTCATTTTACTCAATTCCTGTTTCTGTTCTTCATTCTTCAGACTACTTTACCACAATTTAAGATTGAAACAAAGATTTTCACACAAAACATTTCTCATTATTCACATATGTTCCTAATTTTATACAAAAAAACACGGTATTTTTATTGATTTTTTCATACGGTATGTTAAACTATTAACTAAGTAGGAATTTATTTTTTTGTTCAAAACGGGAGGAAATTATGTTATCAAATGATGCTACAATTTTTCAGGTAAAACATGAGCTGATGAAAGCTGTTGCAAAGTATGCTTTCGAAGGCGTCTATGATGAAAAACGTGATCAGATTCCTTATGAATTGTCTCCGGGCCCAAATGCTACGTTCCGCTGCTGTGTATACCGTGAACGTGAAGTTTTACGCGAACGTATTGTTTTAGCTGAGGGCGGTACGCTTCATGAGGGCGATTACAACATGATCCAGGTTATCCCTGCTGCATGCCACGGCTGCCCGATCACACGTTTTAGTGTAACTGATAACTGTCAGAAATGTATGCAGAAAGCCTGCCAGAATGCATGTAAATTTGGTGCCATTACGATGGGATCAAGAAAAGCAGAAATTGATCCTGACAAATGTCGTGAATGTGGTCAGTGTGCGAAAGCCTGCCCTTACAATGCAATTGCGGATCTGGTTCGTCCATGTAAGAAAGCCTGTCCGGTTGACGCGATCAAAATGGAAGCAGGATCCGGAATTGTTAAGATCGATCAGGACAAATGTATTCAGTGTGGTGCCTGCATCCACAGCTGTCCATTCGGTGCGATCGGTTCTCGTGCCGGCATCGTAAAAGTAATCAATGCGATCAAAGCAGGAAAACGTGTCGTTGCCATGGTAGCTCCGGCTGCAGAAGGCCAGTTTGGCAAGGGCATTACAATGACAAGCTGGAGAACAGCATTAAAGAAACTCGGATTTGCTGATATGGTAGAAGTTGCTTTAGGCGGCGACTTAACCGCTCAGGCAGAAGCTGCGGAATGGGCAGAAGCTTACAAAGAAGGCAAGAAGATGACAACATCCTGCTGTCCTGCATTTGTCAATATGGTCCGCAAACACTTCCCTACATTATCTGATCATATCTCCACTTCTGTTTCTCCGATGTGCGGAGTGTCCAGAATGTTAAAAGCAGAAGATCCGGATTGCATCACTGTATTTATCGGACCTTGTGTTGCTAAGAAAAGCGAGATGCAAGATCAGAAAATTGAAGGAAATGCAGACTTTGTTATGTTATTCAGCGAAGTCCTTCCGATGCTTGAAGCGCGCGGAATTGAATTAGAACCGGAAGAATATGATAAACAGCAGGCATCGATCTTCGGTAAACATTTTGCTCACAGCCATGGTGTAACGGATGCCGTTGTTCAGTCTTTAAAAGAAACGGGCGAATCTACGGACATCAAAGTAGAAGTATGCAATGGCGCTGCAGAATGTAAGAAGGCTCTGATGTTAATGAAAGCCGGACGATTAAAAGCTGACTTTATCGAAGGTATGGCTTGTCCAGGCGGATGTGTCGGAGGACCTGGTGCGAGAATGCCGATTCCGATGTTCAAGAAGAACCGTGAAGAATGCTTAAGCAAGACAGAAGATATTACGATTGAAGACAGTATCAAAAAACATGTTGGAGAAACATTAAAATTCTCTATGCATAGATCATAATCGATTTGATTTTAAAAGGCGGGATCACCAAAAGATCTCGCCTGTTTTTTATCCATAAATAAAACCGATCCTTCGTTTGAAACCTTTTCTCATTTATGGTATTCTAACCCTGTTATACGTTAGGAGGAATGAATATGGTACAAAACATAAGCGCCGATCAGGCACTGGAAAAATTAAAAAAAGGCAATCAATGTTACCTGAATGCCACTAGATCCCTTGGAGATATTTCCCCGCAGATCCGTCTGAAAACAAAAGAACACGGCCAGCATCCTTATGCCATTGTGATCACCTGTTCCGATTCAAGAGTCATTCCAGAAAGTATCTTCTCTGCCGGTATCGGAGACCTGTTTGTTATCCGCGTTGCCGGGAATGTCATCGATGGCCACCAGCTTGGCAGCATTGAGTATGCTGCGGAACATCTTGGCTGCCGCCTTGTGCTCGTTCTCGGACATACGTTCTGCGGTGCGATCGATGCTGCGATCCACCATGATCCGGATGGTTACATAAAGTTCATCACCGATGAGATCAACCTCGCGATCGGAGATGAAACCGACAACTACCGAGCATGCTGCCTGAATGTCCGGCGAAGTGTTTCCCTGATCGAAGAAAATATCGATATCCGCCATATGGAAGAAGACGAAGGACTCAGAGTGTTAGGTGCTGTCTATCATATTGAAAATGGAAACGTCGAATATATTATTTAAAAATGTCAAATTTATATTTTTTTCAAAAATTGGACATATTTTGTTCACAAGTTGCTGATATTATATACGTATAGCATTAATAAAGCTATTAACTTTTTCATTATTTTCTCTCGGCCGGGCTTTCCCTCCCGGCCACTTTTTGCGTTTAACCAACAATGATTAAAGGCTTACTCATCATTTTCATAAAATTTCATTAACGCCTGTGTACCAAGATCGCCATATCCCTGTGCTTCTAAAATCTGATAATTCGATAAAACAAGGCTTAACATCTCAAGATCTAATTCACTGCGGTTTGCTTCGATTAATGCTAACTTCATATCTTTAACAAAATGTTTCAGGAAAAATCCCGGATCATAATCACCATTTAAGATTTTCGGACCGAATGTATCCAGTTGTCTGCTTCCTGCTGCTCCGGTTGATAGTGCATCCAACAGGGTCTGCAGATCTAGTTCTTTTGCTTTTGCATATGCAATCGCTTCACAGACACCGGATAATGCTCCTGCGATCAAAATCTGATTTGCCATCTTTGCATGCTGTCCGTTTCCGGCTTTTCCCATATAATTGATATTCGTTCCCATTACTTCAAATAGCGGCATACATGCCTCATAATCTTCTCTCTCTCCTCCGACAAGGATTGATAAGGTGCCTTCTCTTGCTCCGCTGTCGCCTCCGGTCACCGGTGCATCCAGTACATGAAATCCACGCTTTTTTCCATTTTCATGCAGCTGTGCTGCGATCATGGGACTTGTCGTTGTCATATCGACCAGATACGTTCCTTCTTTCGCGCTGTCCAGAATATTCATCGGATCATAATAAATTTCTTCTACATCCTGTGGAAATCCGACCATTGTAATCACGGCTTCCACATCCTTAACACAATCACCAATCGTATCATGAAAAATCGCCCCTTCCGAAATCACATCTTCCACCTTCGATTTTGTACGGGCAAAAATATGCAGTTCATATCCCGCTTTCATCAAATTCCGTACCATGGATTTTCCCATGATACCTACGCCAATAAATCCTATTTTTTTCATGTTGTCAGTTCCTTTCCTTCCTCTTCTGCTTTTCATGAGCATGTTTTCTTACTTCTTATATGAAAAATATGATAAGAGAAAATGATACAGGATCTCATTCGTCACCCGGTTGATCTTTTCATCTTCCATCAATTCATGCGGTGGTTCAGACAGACTGCACTCCCCGCAGATATCCACACCGATCACATTCTGGTGCATAAATACTTCTGAGAGGATCTTTTCCAGCATTTCGATCGACAGATCTCCCTAAAGGATGAAGCAGGCACGCCAGTACGGTTCTACCGAAACGCCGCGTGCCTTTCCCTTCTTTTATTTATGCTGATTATGCAGTAATTTATGCTCTTTTCCGTTTAAAATGCCCGCATAAGCGGCCTGTACGATCGGATTTTCACTGGATAATTTGATCTGGGCTGCACGATCGATATCGTACATACCTTCAAAACGCGCCTTTTTCGTTCTCTGTCCAAACGGTACCGGCTGTCCGCCCCCGGCAATGCACCCACGCTTACATGCCATCACTTCTACAAAATCATAGACCGCCTCTCCACTTTCGATCTTCCGTAACAGTACATCGGCATTGCGGAGTCCGTTGACAATCGCGATGCGGACTTCTCTTCCCTCATATTCGATCGTCGCCTCCTTCGTCCCTTCCAGTCCTCTCACACCGGAAAAAGAGATCCTCTCCAAATCTTCTGTCCGGTTACTTCCGACCAGATTTCGGATCACAGCTTCCGTCACACCACCGGTAACGCCGAAGATCGCTCCTGCTCCGGACGCCAGTCCAAATGGCATATCCAACGCTTCCAACGGCATTTCTGCCAGATCAATGCCGGCTTCTTTGATCATTCTCGTAACCTCTGAAGTTGTCAGAACATAGTCCACATTCTGTTCCCCGTCCGTAAAATGCTCCGGTCTTAAGATCTCTGCCTTTTTTGCCGTACACGGCATGATCGATATCACCATCGTCTTCCGGTCATCCGCCTGATTTTCTCTTGCCTCTTCTTTGATGATCGCTCCAAACATCTGCTGCGGAGAACGGCAGGAAGAAATATGCTTCACAAGATTTGGATGTTTCTCCTCACAGAATTTTACCCATGCCGGACAGCAGGACGTAAAAAGCGGAAGATTTTCTCCTTTTTTCAGACGTTCTACAAATTCTTTCGACTCTTCCACAACAGTAATATCCGCTCCGAAGTTTGTATCATATATCTCATCAAAACCAATCCTGCGAAGTGCCGCTGCCAGACGACCAATGGAATTTTTCCCTTTTGGAAGATTAAATTTGTCTCCGATCGCCACACGGACCGCCGGTGCAACCTGTGCAACAACGCGGATATTCGGATCAGCGAGTGCTTCCCATACCTGGCGGAAATTCTGTTTGATCGTGATCGCTCCGGTCGGACATGCCACCCGGCACTGTCCGCATCCAACACATGCTGTTTCTGACATTTTTTTGTTAAATGCCGGCATAACTCTCATCTTCGAACCCCGGTATGCAAAATCTAAAATGCCCATTCCCTGTATTTCATCACAAGTGCGGACACAGTCCCCACAGAGAATACATTTATTCGCATCAATAACAATACAGTCGGAGGACTCATCCAGCGGAACCTGTTCTTTTGTATTTTCAAAACGAATATAGCTTACACCGAGCTGCTGTGCCAGCTGCTGCAATTTACAAGCCCCGTTCGTATGGCACGTCGTACATTCTCTACAATGGGATGCGAGTAAAAGTTCCAGTATCATCTTCCGGTGGTGCTGTAGCTTCGGTGTATTCGTATAGATGACCATGCCCTCTCTCGGCACTTCCGAGCACGAAGCAAATACCCGTCCCCGGTCATCTTCTACCACACACAGCCGGCAGGCTCCATAGGTAGATAATTCTGAATGGTAACAAAAGGTTGGCAGCGTGATCCCTGCTTTTCGGATAACGGAAAGCAGATTTTTTTCATCATCAAATGCAATTTTTCGATTATTAATGGTTAAATACTTCATCTTCTTCCCTCCTATCCTTCTACATGAATCGCATGAAATGCACAGGCGTCTTCACAGGCACCGCATTTAATACATTTATCAGTGTCAATCCGATAAGTTTCCCGGATCTGTCCGCTGATCGCGCCCACCGGACAGTTTCTTGCACATTTGGAACAGCCTCTGCACAATTCCGGACTGATTATAAACCGTTTCATCGCCGTGCAATTATGAGCACGACACTTCTTATCAACGACATGTTCCAAATATTCATCCCGGAACAGGCGCAATGTACTCAGAACCGGCAGGGCTGCACTTTTTCCAAGGCCGCAAAGTGCCGTATCCGTAATCGTATGCGCAAGTTCTTCCAGCAGATCCAGATCCTCCAGTTTTCCTTTTCCCGCAACGATCCGCTCTAAAATCTCCAACATCCGCTTTGTTCCTTCCCTGCACGGAACACATTTTCCACAGCTTTCGTTTTGTGTAAAATTCATAAAAAACCTTGCGACTTCCACCATGCATGTATTCTCGTCCATAACAACAAGTCCGCCGGATCCGATCATCGCGCCCATCTTCTTTAGCGAATCAAAATCCAGGCTGACGTCCAAATGCGGTGTCACAAGACATCCTCCGGACGGTCCGCCGATCTGGACACTCTTAAATTCCGCATCATTTTTAATGCCGCCGCCGATATCAAAAATCACTTCCCGCAGTGTCGTTCCCATCGGAACCTCGATCAAACCCGTATGTTTTACCGCACCAGTCAACGCAAATGCCTTCGTTCCCGGACTCTTTTCCTGGCCAATGCCACTGTACCAGTCCGCTCCGTTTTCAATGATCATTGGAACATTGGCATAGGTTTCTACATTGTTCAGCACCGTTGGTTTTGCAAATAATCCCTGCTCTACCGTACGGGGCGGTTTTACACGTGGAAATCCCCGGTTTCCTTCAATAGAAGCGGTTAATGCGCTTCCTTCTCCGCAGACAAATGCACCGGCTCCACGGTTAATATGTAATTGAAATGAAAAATCCGTTCCGAGAATATGCTCTCCAAGGAGTCCCCGATCCTCTGCCTGTGCGATCGCAAGGCGCAGTCTGCTGATCGCAAGCGGATATTCGGCACGCACATAAATATATCCTTCCTGTGCGGACACGGCATAGGCAGCTATCAGCATTCCCTCAATCATCTTGTGCGGATCCCCTTCCATAATGCTGCGGTCCATAAATGCGCCCGGATCCCCTTCATCGCCGTTGCATACAACATAACGGATCTTTTCTTCCTGTCTTGCAACCTGTTTCCACTTATATCCGGTCGCGAATCCTCCGCCTCCACGGCCGCGGAGATTAGACTCCGATATCACATCAATGACCTCTTCCGGCGTCATCGTGAATAATGCCTTTGCAAAAGCCTGATATCCGCCGACTGCAATGGATTCTTCAATATGCTCTGCATCGATATGCCCGCAGTTTTCCAGAACCAGCCTCGTCTGCTTTTTATAAAATGGGATTTCTTCCTGTTTCTGATATTCGATCCCATCCTGTTCAAATAAGAGGCGATGGATCACTTCTCCTCTCTGGATTGTTTTATGATAGATTGCTTCACAGTCATCCGGTGACACTTTCGTATAAAGAATTCCTAACGGTTCGATCCTCATCAACGGCCCCATCTCACAAAAACCGTGGCAGCCGCTTTTTCGTACGCTGATCGTATTACAAGGGCATACTCCATCCTTATGAGCGATCTCCTCTCCAAATTCCACTGCAACATTTTCATTTTCAGAAGTCAGCTTGCACATTTTCTCATAAATCTTGTCGGATCCGCCCGCCAGGCATCCCGTACCCGCACATATCAGGATCCTGCACGTTTCCCCTTTCATTCTTTCTTTTTCCTCATTCTGAAGTTCGAAAAGGGCTTCACGGTCTTTTAGTTTATTCATTCTATGTCTCCTCCCGTAATTTTCTGATCAATTTTGATACTTGATCCGGTGTCATTGACGGATGCACCACATCGTTTACCGTTAATACCGGTGCCAGCCCGCATGCTCCCAAACAAGATACCGTCTCTACTGTAAACAGCATATCATCCGTCGTAGACTTCTTTTTCGAAAGTCCGAGTTCCGAATACAGCCTCTCTAAAATTCCGGAAGAGCCTCTTACATGACAGGCAGTTCCATCACATACTTTGATGACATATTTCCCCTTTGGATCAAAGGAAAAATTCTCATAAAAGGTTGCCACACTAAATGCTTTTGCTTCTGTAATCCCAATTTTGTCCGCTACATAGGATAAGAGTTCCGGTGGAAGATACCGATATTCATTCTGGATATCCTGAATGATCGGGATCAGTTTTTCTGGCCGGGATCCATAGCGGTCAATAATGTTATCCGCACAATCATAATAGCTTTGTTCCAACATAATTCCTCCACACATTTTACATTATTTTCGTTTATTTTTTAACAATATGACTTTATTGTATCGTATTGTCATTTTATTGTCAATTCAATATGGAAATTTGACCTATAATAACAAACGTGATACCATTATTGAGAATCATTGTACAATAATTCAAATACAAGGGAGGAAATCGACATGACATTTTATGAAATCTGTTTTAGCCCAACCGGTGGAACAAAAGCAGCTGCTGACATATTGACTCGTGACCTCTCAAGCGAGAGCTCATTTGTAGACCTGACAGATTATACACTTAATGATATTTCTCTGACAAAGGAAGATACCGCTGTCATTGCTGTACCATCCTATGGCGGTCGGATACCTGCTACTGCCGTACAGCGAATGGGAAAAATCAGTGGAAATGGCGCAAAAGCGATACTCGTCTGTATATATGGTAATCGGGCTTATGAAGACACACTGATTGAACTGCAGGATGTTGCTGAACAAGCTGGCTTTCAGGTGATCGCTGCCGTTGCTGCCATAGCAGAGCACTCCATCGCCCGGCAGTTTGCTGCAGGCCGTCCGGATGTATCGGATAGAGAAAAACTTTGCAGCTTCGCTGAACAAATACGCAAAAAACTGGCTTCCGGCAATACCGATACGCCATCGATTCCCGGCAACCGACCATATAAAAAGGCAGGAGGTTCGGGTATAGTTCCGAAGCCTTCTAAAAATTGTGTAAACTGCGGTCTGTGTGCTGAAAAATGCCCGGTTCAGGCAATTGATAAAAACAATCCTGCAGACACCGATCCAAAACGATGCATTTCCTGTATGCGATGTGTTTCCATTTGTCCATATTCCGCACGAAAAGTAAATCGCATCATGCTTGCCGGAGTCAATAAAATGTTGAAAAAAACATGCTCGGAACGAAAAAATTGTGAATTGTATTTATAATAAAAAAATGAAAAGTTTTCAGGTAACTGAAGCCACAAGGAGACAGGATCTTCAGGAAATCTGCCGATTTCTGGAACTGTTCCGGCGTTTTCTGGAACATCAGACCATCTACGACTGGCACACCGCCAGTTTTCAGGGGCGGAATAATTACTGCAGATTTGATAATTTGCGACACCCTCTTCTTTTCATAAGGTTTATTTCAGGGTACAGAATCCCCTTGGTTAGATTTTTTGAAGCGCTCCTTCTGCTCCTTTTTTTCTTTGTATTTCTTGATCTCATGATGTAAAAAGCAATGGTATTTCATGATATTCCTGCCGATTGCATACAGCATGAACTCTTTTTTATTTTTCTGCAGTAGATATAGGAGTCTGTCTACGGGAGAAAAGAGCCTTTTTACTTTTTCTACAGTAGATATGGAAGTCTGTCTGCGGGA
>DVKZ01000013.1 GCA_018715775.1 Candidatus Fimousia stercorigallinarum
AAGGGACAGGGTATTTTCAATCTGGGACGTGGTATTTTTAAAAAGCTAACTTGAAATTTTAAATTCCAGTGCAGAGTTAAATTCCACCGCACTTTGTTTTTTGCCGATTTTGCAGAAGATTTTTGAGCAAAATGTCCTGTTTTCTGCTATAATTAGCTCAACTCATCGAAAAATACTTGATTTCTGGACATGGAAAACGGACCGCTGAAAAACAGTGTGCGAGACTGAATTCCACCGGCCACATCTAAAAAATGTGAAATGTTTACTTCCAGTCTGACAGCAGATTTCGATCAGTTGATTAGTGATTAAAGCGGATCAGCTTAGGTGTCAGATTTACCTCATCCGGGGCAATCGGCCTAAGCTGAAATGCGTTTAAGACCTCTCCTCCAAGCGTTTCCATTGCGACATTGTATGGCGTTCTCCCACACAGGCTTTCCCTGGGAGTGGAATTGATGTGGTTCACGATCAGATTGACATCCCATTGTGTAAGGAACTCAAAACTGGTCCCTTTCGGCAGAACCATTCGGAGCATGGTGTGGGCCTGCTCCAGCCCGCCTTTCTGCCCGCTCTGCATCGGGTCGCAATAATAAATGTTGGAACGCTGTATTCCGGTTATACCGGTTTCTAAAGCGTCAGGATCACCGAATTCAGAACCGCGGTCCGTCAGGATATATTCAAACACGGAAGAGAATTCATAGGTTCCCATACGCTTTTCCAGACGGTCAAAAACAAGACGGACAGCGCCTTTCGTACATCGGTTCATCAGAAAGGCGAGGAAGAGTTTCTCTTTGGTGAAGAACATGGTCAGCAAGGTCTTTTTTGATTCCCTGGACGAATGGACGGTATCCATTTGAACATAGCCCGTAAGACCAAGGGAACAAAAGTCACGATATAATCGGTTGGTGAAGACGTTTCTGTCCGTGATCTGTGTTTTATGGCACTTTCTGGGTTTGAAATGGACCTTCCGCTTCAGATCTATGTTCCTTGCCGTAAAGAGGCCCTGATCAAGATAGGAATACATCGTACAGACGGACATATCCAGTTCCGGGTGGTTTGTCAGGATATGATAAGGGGACTGTCCCTGTTCGATCAGTGGGGAAATGATCTGATCCTTTTTGTGAAGCTCCCGCCTGGTCATGTTGATCCCGGTTCTGGAATTGCGGAGTTTTTCCCGATATTTTCTGTTGGCGGATCGGGCATTGTAGTAGTATTTGTGAGCGATCGTACAGAGGTTGATCTTTTTCGTACAGCCGTTGCAGATATAAGGTGCCCGGTCAAGCCTTGAGCAGCGTTCTCTTTCGAAGTCCTTGCAGGTCTGATTGCAAGTGGGGCAGGAAGTGCATTTGACCCCGCACAGGAGGATCTTTCCGCAGGCATTGGTCTTCTTGCAGTGATAGCGGTGGATACAGAAGTTTTTTTGCATTATAGAAGGTACCTTTGTGATACCAGTCAGAAAGGCGGTGAGCCCTGACTTCTTTCGAGATCGTGGTAGGATCCTTGCACAGAAACCTGGAAATATCCTTAAAGGATGTGCCCTTGTTCAATTCATTTTCGATATAGATACGGTCTTCGAGGGTAAGATGTTTCTGGTTACCAGGAATATATTTACTCATCATATGCCTCCTTTTACTGCTGTCAGAAGGAGAGATAACCATACCATGAATGTATGAAAGAGTAAATATCAACTGTGCAGAAGTAAACTCTACTGCCCTTGGGGGAGGTGGAATTTAAAATTTCATTTTTGACCAGAATGAATGCGGACTTAAGAGGGTTGACGATTTCTATGGATCATAGTAAAATCAAGCACCGTAAATTACTTGGAAGTCCACTTCATTTAAAACAGATTCTGCAGAACATTGATGGAAACGCAATCAAGTATAACCGGGTAGGTGGTTCTATCTTTTTTGTACAGAGGAAGTAGCATGTGAAGGTGGAAAGGCAACCTATAAGTTTAGATGCTCAGATACAGGGCGTGGTATGAGTAAAAGTTTTCTTTCTCATGTGTTTGAACCGTTCGCACAAGAAGATTCCAGTGCAAGGACCAGTTATATGGGAACTGGGCTTGGAATGCCGATTGCCAAACAACTCACAGAAATGATGGGCGGAAAGATTGCGGTAGAAAGCGAATTAAATGTCGGTACAACCTTCACAGTTACAATTTCATTTGAACTCGATTCAGATTATAAAGAAGAAGACACGCTGGAAGAGGAAAATTTATCGAAAAATCTTTCGGGATTGACAGCACTTTTGGTAGAAGATAATGAGTTGAATATGGAGATTGCTAAGTTTATTCTGGAAAATGCTGGAATCAATGTCGTCACTGCAAAAGATGGAAAAGAGGCAGTCGATATTTTTGCGAAATCAGAGGTGCATTATTTTGATGTGATTCTCATGGATATTATGATGCCGGTGATGGATGGACTGACTGCTACAAAAACAATTAGATCACTGGAACGGCAAGAAGCAAAAACAATTCCTATTTTTGCAATGACTGCAAATGCGTTTCTGGAAGATAAAAAACAAAGCAAAGAAGCTGGAATGAATGAACACTTATCGAAGCCGTTGGATGAAAAGAAACTGATGAATACGATTTGGAAATATACAATCGGGAAAAATTCCAATAGCAAAGGATTGTTGGTAGAGGTATATTCGTTTTTGGGTAAATAACAATTCTAAGCGGTTGATCTTTATGGTTGACCGCTTTTTCCGCCTTCAAAAAATCAGAAGATTCTATTCCAGCAATTTCTGGTAATTCAATGAAAATCTGTTGAATACAGCATGATTCTACCATTAAGGGGTGTACTTTTTCTGAGAAAATAGATACTATAATCCCAAAAGGGGGAATGGCTATGGACCTTGTGAAAATCGGAAGCTATATTGCAGAAAAAAGAAAAAAACTTGGTATGACTCAAAAACAGCTTGCTGAGAAACTGGGTAAGAGTGATAAGTCAGTTTCCAAATGGGAACGAGGAATCTGTTTACCAGATGTGTCTGTGTATTTAGAATTATGTGAAATATTAGGAATCAGTCTTAATGAATTTTTGGCAGGTGAAGATATTGAGGTAACTAATGTAGAAAAAAAATCAGAAGATACATTGATACAGATAACCAAAGATAGCAGTTATAAGCAACGTTATTTAAAGAAAATTATTGCTGTACTTCTTATTGCGGTGGGAGTATGTGTTATTGTTTTTGGAATCATGGTATGTAATAAATTGCGGCAACCACAAAATTATATAGAAGCAGTAGCACCAGATAGTGTAGAAATGAAAACAGCTGAATTGTTATCTGGAATTGATGGAACCATGATGTTTCGATACAATTCAAAAGATACATTTCAAACATTGTATGTTTACTTGTCAGAATACCAGTCTGGAAAACGAATTTCTCATAAGAAGGTTTTGGAACTTTCCTATGAGGATGTGAAATCTGCAAAAAATGGATTGATTGTTATTACGCCGGATTTTGATAATTTTACTGCAAAGCTTATTGCGGCAGATGAATATTCAAAATATATGACAGAAATGCCAATCTTGGAGGGTGCTGCAAACAGAGAATATTATGGCAGATCTGCAACGTCTATAGAGAACAAAAGCCCGATAGAATACGGAACAGAGCAAGGATTGGCAGCACTGATCTATGGCGAACAAGGAGTGAGTTCGTTGCCGATACAGGATATTAAAGGTGAATACATAGATACAGAGAATGAGTATATGTATTGTTATTCGGTTGAGTTCGTAAAATAAGAATAGTTAAAGAGAGAAGAGGATACCACAAATCATTGCGTTGATGATTCGGTGGTATCCTCTTTGTGGATTTCAGAATTTGTTTCTCAGTTTTCGGTATTCTCTCGGTGAATATCCTTTCAGCTTGTGAAAAAGCCGACTGAAATACAGCTGGTTATCATATCCGACGATTTTAGAGATTTCATTGATGGAATAGGTTGTTGTTTCAAGTAACATCTGAGCATTGTTGATCCGGA